>NZ_VRUV01000309.1:0-5539 GCF_008039455.1 Methylobacterium sp. WL116 | reverse complement strand
GCCGCGTCCTGCTCGCCGGCCTCGTGCTCGGGGGGGCGACCGCGGCCCAAGCCGTGCAGCCGGACGAGGTGCTGAAGGACCCCGCCCTCGAGCATCGCGCGCGGGACATCTCGTCGGGCCTGCGCTGCCTGGTTTGCCAGAACCAGTCGATCGACGATTCGGATGCGCCGCTGGCCAAGGATCTGCGGCTGATCGTGCGCGAGCGGCTCAAGGCCGGCGACACCAACCAGGGCGTCGAGGATTACGTGGTGAACCGCTACGGCGAGTTCGTACTGCTGCGCCCGGTCTTGGCCCTGCACACCGTCCTGCTGTGGCTGACGCCCCTGCTCGCGGTGCTGCTCGGCGGCTTCGGCATCTGGCGCCTGTCGCGCCGGAAGGCGCCGGCGCCGGAGCGCGGCCTGTCCGCCGCCGAGGAGGCCGACGTCGCGGCGCTGCTCCGCCGGGAGTGATCCGCGCGCCGTAGCGTCTCCCGAACGTCCGGCCCATGATGCACGCTGGCGGATTCGAGACGACGCGTCCGAAACGGCACGAGTCTTGGATCCGCCTTTCGCGAGAAGAACCCGCGAAGGGGAACGCGCATGGCCACGGCGACTCTCACCATCTCGAGCCGGAACTACTCGTCGTGGTCGCTTCGCGGCTGGCTGATCTGCAAGATGGCCGGTCTCGACTTCGAGACCGAGGTGCTGCCCGGCGGCGACGAGACCTCCCGCGCCGAGCTCCTCCACCTGTCGCCCTCGTTCCTCGTGCCCCGCCTGCACCACGAGGGCATCGTGGTGTGGGACACGCTGGCGATCGCGCAATACCTCAACGAGACCTTCCCCGAAGCCGGCTTCCTGCCGAAGGACGCCGCCGCGCGGGCGCATTGCCGCTCGATCAGCGGCGAGATGCATGGCGGGTTCATCAACCTGCGCTCGGCCCTGCCGATGAACCTGAAGGCCTTCCACCCGCGCTTCCGGGTGTTCAACGGCGCCAGGGGCGACATCGAGCGCATCGTCACGATCTTCGACGATTGCCTCGCCCGCTACGAGGGCCCGTTCCTGTTCGGCGAGCGCCCGACGCTGGCCGACGCGATGTACGCCCCGGTCTGCACCCGCTTCCGCACCTACGACGTGACCCTGCCGCCGCGCGCCACCGCCTACCGCGACGCGATCCTGCACTGGCCGCTGATGGTCGAGTGGGCGGAGGCCGCCGCCGAGGAGCCGGAGGAGATCGAAGAGCTCGACATGGAGTTCTGAGGACGGGCTTCTTCCCTCCCCCGCAGAGGGGGAGGGAAGGTCGCGCGCGAACCTGCCGAAGTGCCTAACCCTTCGGCCAGGCCCGGATGTCGACGAAGCGGCCCGCCACCGCCGCCGCCGCAGCCATGGCCGGGGAGACGAGGTGGGTGCGGCCGCGATGGCCCTGGCGGCCCTCGAAGTTGCGGTTCGAGGTCGAGGCGCAGCGCTCGTTCGGGCTGAGGCGGTCGGCGTTCATGCCGAGGCACATCGAGCAGCCCGGCTCGCGCCAGTCGAAGCCGGCGGCCTTCAGCACCGCGTCGATCCCCTCGGCCTCGGCCTGTGCCTTCACCAGCCCGGAGCCCGGCACCACCATCGCCGAGACGCCCGCGTGGACCTTCTGGCCCGCGACCATCTTGGCGACGATGCGCAGGTCCTCGATCCGGCCGTTGGTGCAGGAGCCGATGAACACCCGGTCGAGGGTGATGTCGGTGATCTTGGTGCCCGGCGTCAGCCCCATGTAGGACAGCGCCTTCTCCTTCGAGGCGCGCTTGTTCTCGTCGAGGATCGTCGCCGGATCGGGCACCGAGCCCAGCACCGAGATCACGTCCTCGGGGCTCGTGCCCCAGCTCACGATCGGCGGCAGGCTCGCGGCGTCGAGCCGGACCTCGCGATCGAAATGCGCGCCCTCGTCGCTGACGAGGCTCTCCCAATAGGCGCGGGCCCGTGCGAAGGCCTCGCCCTTCGGCGCCATCGGCCGGCCCTCGCAATAGGCGTAGGTCGTGGCGTCGGGCGCGACGAGGCCGGCGCGCGCGCCGCCCTCGATCGACATGTTGCAGATCGTCATCCGGCCTTCCATCGACAGCGCGCGGATCGCCTCGCCCGCATATTCGATGACGTGGCCGGTGCCGCCGGCGGTGCCGATCTCGCCGATGATCGCGAGCACGATGTCCTTGGCGCTGACGCCGGCCGGCAGCGCGCCGTCGACGGTGACGCGCATGTTCTTGGCCTTCTTCTGCAGCAGCGTCTGCGTGGCGAGCACGTGCTCGACCTCCGAGGTGCCGATGCCGTGGGCCAGCGCCCCGAACGCGCCATGCGTCGAGGTGTGGCTGTCGCCGCAGACGATGGTCTGGCCGGGCAGGGTGAAGCCCTGCTCGGGGCCGATGATGTGGACGATGCCCTGGCGGCGATCGAGCGCGTCGTAGAACTCGATGCCGAAATCCTGGACGTTCTGCGCCAGCGCCTCGAGCTGGATCCGGCTCTCCGGGTCCTCGATGCCCTTGGAGCGGTCCGAGGTCTGGACGTTGTGGTCGACCACCGCCAGCGTCTTCTCCGGGGCGCGCACCGTGCGGCCGGCCACGCGCAGGCCCTCGAAGGCCTGCGGGCTCGTGACCTCGTGGACGAGGTGCCGGTCGATGTAGAGCAGCGTCGAGCCGTCGGCCTCGACGTCGACGACGTGGTCGTCCCAGATCTTGTCGTAGAGGGTGCGCGGGCTCGTCATGGCTCTGGTCGCTTCGCGGCGTGTCTGTGGCCGGCCTCTAGCCGGCGCGGAGGTCTTTAGTAAGGTTCGAAACGCGATTTCGGAAGTGCTCGCCGGCCGGCCGCCGCAAATGGCTGACCGGCATCGGCTGCAGGGGGGGCGGCCGGCCGCCTCCGGTCACGGCCGCCAGAACGGCTTGTCGGCCTCCGCGCGAACGGCACGGCGGTCGAGGCCGGCGTCGCGCAGCTGGTCGTCCCGCAGGCCGGCGAGCTCGCGGCGCGCCCGGTGGCGCCGGATCCAGGTCCGCACCACGGACGGATCGAGACCGAAGATCCGCCAGCGGTCGGAGGCGGATGGCGACTGGGGTAGGGATGTGGCGGCGGGCATGATCAGCGGTCCGAAGCGGGGAGGGGAAAGCGATCCGGCCGGGATTGCCCGGGCAGGATTGAACCGATACGAATCTCGGTTCAATATGTTTATTGGCCTCGGATCAATTTAGCGGATGACCGATTACCGGAGCGTCGCCGACGCGGTCGCGGCGGAGATCGCCAGCGGGCAGATCAAGCCGGGCCATCGCCTGCCGCCGCAGCGCGCCTTCGCCTACGAGCGCGGCATCGCGGTCTCGACGGCGAGCCGCGTCTACGCCGAGCTGGCCCGGCGCGGCCTCACCCTCGGCGAGGTCGGGCGCGGCACCTACGTCCGCTCGGACCTGAGCGCCCCGGTCCGGATGCAGCCGGAGCCGGCCCCGGGCGCGGTCGACCTCCAGCGCACCCATTCCAACCTGCCGGAACAGGACGTCGTGCTGACCGAGGGGCTGGCCGCCCTCTCGCGGGCCGGCGCCACGGGCGCGGCCCTGAACCAGTACGGACCGGCGGGCACGCCCCGGGCGCGGGCCGTCGCCGCCCGCTTCCTCGCACGCGGCGATTTCGCCCCCGATCCCGACGGCGTCCTGTTCACCGGGAACGGGCGGCAGGGCTTGGCTGCGGTCCTGGCGGCGCTGGCGCGGCCCGGGGACCGCATCGGCTGCGAGCCGCTGACCTATCCGGTGGTGAAGGGCATCGCCGCCCGCCTCGGGATCGCCCTCGTCCCGCTCGCCCTCGACGCGGAGGGCATCCGGCCCGACGCGATCCTGCAGGCGCATCGTGCCGCCCCCTTGAGCGGCCTCTACCTCCAGCCGACCCTTCAGAACCCCCTGGGCCTTACCATGGGGCCGCATCGCCGGTCCGAGATCGCGGCGGTGCTGGCCCAGACAGGCCTCGTCGCGATCGAGGACGCGGTCTACAGCTTCCTCTCGGATGCGGTGCCGCTGGCGGCCCGGGCGCCGGGCCGGACGATCGTGATCGACAGCCTGTCGAAGCGCGTCATGCCGGGGCTGACGGTCGGCCTGATTGCGTCGCCGCCCGATTGGACCGACCGCCTCTCGGCCTCCGTCCGCCAGGGCGGATGGGCCGCGACCGGGTTTCCGCTCGCCGCCGGAACCCACTGGATGGGCGACGGCTCCGTCGCGCGGCTCGCCGTGGTCAAGCGCGCGGACGCGGTCGCGCGGCAGAACCTGGCCCGCGATTGCCTGGGCGACCTGTCGATCGGCGGCGACCCCTGCGCCTATCATCTCTGGCTCGACCTGCCCGAGACCTGGCGCGCCGAGGCCTACGCGACGGCGGCCCTGCGGCAGGGCATCGCCATCACGCCGGCCTCGGCCTTCGCCATCGTCCCGGGGCATGCCCCGAACGCCGTGAGGCTCGCGCTCGCCGCGCCGCCGCGCGACGACCTGCGCCGCGCCCTCACGGCGCTGCGCCGCCTGGTCGACGTGCGCGACGACCAGATGATCGACGAGATGGGATAGCCTGGACCCGGAGCCGCGCGGCCCGTACGGCCTTGTTGCCACCGCATGGGGCGCCCATCATCGCGCCGGAACCACGCCCCGACGGCGCTAGGAGCCGACCTTTGAGCCTTCGACCCGAACTCCTGATGCTGAAGCCGATGCTCGCGAGCGTCGGCGAGGCGTTGACGCCCGCCTTCGACCTGCACCGGCTCGACGCCGCGACCGACCGCGACGCGTTCCTCGCCGAGGTCGGCCCGCGCATCCGCGGCCTCGCCGTCAACGCCCAGGCCGTGGTCGACGGGCCGCTGCTGGACCGGCTGCCCAACCTGGAGATCGTCGCCAATTTCGGGGTCGGCTACGACACCATCGATGCGGCCGAGGCCGGGCGGCGCGGCGTCGTCGTCACCAACACGCCGGACGTGCTCACCGACGAGGTCGCGGACCTGGCGATCGGCCTGCTGCTCGCCACGGTGCGGCAGATCCCGCAGGCGGACCGGTATCTGCGCGCCGGGCGCTGGCCGGAGAAGCCGTTCCCGCTCACGGCGTCGCTGCGCGGGCGCCGGATCGGCATCCTCGGGCTCGGGCGGATCGGGCGGGCGATCGCGAGGCGGCTCGAAGGCTTCGGCGTCGCGGTCGCCTATCACGGGCGGCGCCCGCAAGGCGACGTGCCCTACGCCTATCATCCGACCCTGGTCGGGCTGGCGCAGGCCGTCCACGTGCTGATGGTGGTGGCGCCGGGCGGCGCCGGCACGGACGGCCTAGTCGATGCCGCGGTGCTCGCCGCCCTCGGGCCGGAGGGCCTCCTGATCAACGTCGCCCGCGGCAGCGTGGTGGACGAGGCGGCGCTGGTCGCGGCGCTGGAGGCCGGCACGATCCACGCGGCCGGCCTTGACGTCTTCGCCGCCGAACCGCACGTGCCGGAGCGGCTCGTCGCCCTCGACCGGGTGGTGCTGCTGCCGCATGTCGGATCGGGCACGCACGAGACCCGCGCCGCCATGGGGCAACTCGTCGTCGACAACCTGATCT
>NZ_VRUV01000308.1:0-5557 GCF_008039455.1 Methylobacterium sp. WL116 | reverse complement strand
CCGGTTGCGGGACGCGCGGTCACGAAGGTCGGACGGCAGGCGCGCGCTGCCGATCGCGCCGTCCGCACGCGCGCTTGCCATACACAAGCTTGCGCAACGACGGGCGACGCTTATAATCCGGCTTGCAGGCCCGCGGATCGACGGCGCTGCGGCCGCAGCGAGCGACCCGGACGGGATCGCCATGCCGCCTCGCGTCCGCCTCTCCAAGACCCGCGACCTGCTGGCCGCCCTCGAAGCCGACGGATGGGGGATCGCGCGGAAGGGCCCGGGCGACCATGTCCAGCTCAAGCATTCGACCAGGCCGGGACGGGTGACGGTGGATGCCGGTCGGCGCGAGCAGGCGATCGGCACGCTGCGAAGCGTGTATCGGCAAGCCGGGTGGGCGTGGTGACGCCTCCGCCCTTCGAGGATGAGGCCGGATCGTCGGCCCGACGGGAAGCACCGCCCATGGCCCGTGTCGTCATGCTGATCCACGGCGAGGCCGGAAACTACGGCGCCTCGTTCCCCGATTTCCCCGGCGCCACCACCGGCGCGGACGACCTCGACACGCTCTACGTGAAGGCGGCCGAGATGCTGGCCTTCCATGTCGGCGGCCTGGCCGAGGATGGCGAGCCGATCCCCGGCATCCGCTCGCTCGACGCGCTGCGCCGCGATCGCGTGTTCCGGGAGGACAGCGCCGATGCGATCGTCGCCCTCATCGACGTCGACCTCCCCGGGCGCGCCGTGCGGGTGAACATCTCGGTCGAGGAGAATCTGCTGAAGCGGATCGATCGCGCGGCCGCCTCGGCCGGCGAGACCCGGTCCGGCTTTCTCGCCTCGGCCGCCAAGGCGCGGCTCGTCGGCGCCGGGACCTGAACCCCGACGCGACCCGCGCAGCGCCCCCGAATCCCCACCCTTCGACGAACGCCGGCCCCGGGGGTCACCCGCGCCGGCAAACGTGCTATAGCGCGTGCCCACGCGGCGGGTTTGCCGCGGCCGCCCGGTTGACAGGGCGGGCCCCTCCTCGCCACATCCCGGATCATGAGCGCCATCACGAATCTCGACACCGCCTCGGACGGGGCGTCCGCAACCGCCGCAAAGCCGCCGCTGGAGATCCTGCTCGCGGCCCCCCGCGGCTTCTGCGCCGGCGTGGTGCGGGCGATCGACGTGGTCGAGCGCGCGCTCGCGATCTACGGGCCGCCGGTCTACGTCCGCCACGAGATCGTGCACAACAAGTACGTGGTCGAGAGCCTGAAGCGCAAAGGCGCGGTGTTCGTGCGCGAGCTCGACGAGGTCCCCGACGGCGAGGCGCCGGTGATCTTCTCCGCCCACGGCGTGGCCAAGACCGTGCCGGCCAACGCCGACACCCGCGGCCTGATCACCATCGACGCCACCTGCCCGCTGGTGACCAAGGTCCACCGCGAGGCCGAGATCCACCACAAGCGCGGCCGCCACGTGCTCCTCGTCGGCCATTCCGGCCACCCGGAGGTCGTCGGCACCATGGGCCAGCTGCCCAAGGGCTCGATCACCCTGGTCGAGGACCTCGAGCAGATCGCCGCGCTCGAGCCCGAGAACCCGAACAACCTCGCCTGGGTCACCCAGACGACGCTGTCGGTCGACGACACCCTGCACATCGTCGCGGCCCTGAAGGCGAAGTTCCCGACCATCACCGGGCCGCACAAGGACGACATCTGCTACGCCACCACCAACCGTCAGGAGGCGGTGAAGCAGATCGCGCCGCTGGTCGACGCGCTGATCGTCGTCGGCTCCTCGAACTCCTCGAACTCGCAGCGCCTGCGCGAGGTCGCCGAGCGCGTCGGCTGCCCGATCACCCGCCTCGTGCTCCGCGCCGAGGAGATCGACTGGCCCGCCTTCGAGGGCATCACCAAGCTCGGCCTCACCGCCGGCGCCTCGGCCCCCGAGGTGCTGGTCGAGGAGATCATCGACGCCTTCGCCGCCCGCTACACGGTGACGGTCGACACGGTGCAGACCGTGGTCGAGGACATGGTCTTCCCGCTGCCGCGCGAGCTGCGCAGCGAAGCCGCCGAGTAGGTTCTCTGCGACTTTGGGCGGCGGGTGCCATCGCCCGCCCGTCTCGCCGGCTCGGGCCGGCGGGGAACATCGTCGCGTGCCGATTGATCTGAAGATCCGTAGAAAAGAAGCGCCGTGGCCGTCTACACCGAGGTATCCGACGCGGCTTTGACCGACTTCCTCGCCGATTACGAGATCGGCGGGCTGCTCTCCTACAAGGGCATCGCGGAAGGGGTCGAGAACACCAACTTCTTCCTGCACACCACCGGCGGCGCCTACATCCTCACCCTGTACGAGAAGCGGGTGCGGGCCGGCGACCTGCCGTTCTTCATCGGCCTGATGGAGCACCTGGCGAGCCGCGGGCTGGCCTGCCCGCAGCCGATCCGCAACCGCGACGGCACGGCGCTCGGCACCCTGTGCGACCGCCCGGCGGCGATCGTCAGCTTCCTCGACGGGGTCTCGGTGAAGGCGCCGACCGCGCATCACTGTGCCGAGCTCGGACGCGCCCTGGCCCGGCTCCATGCGGCGGGCGCCGATTTCGGCATGCGTCGCGACAACAGCCTCTCGGTCGGCGCCTGGCGGGGGCTGTTCGACCAGGCCGAGCGCCAGGCCGACGGCGTCGCGCCCGGGCTCGCCGCGCGCACCCGCGACGACCTCGCCCTGCTCGAGGCGCGCTGGCCGGCGAACCTGCCCGGCGGGGTGATCCACGCGGATCTCTTCACCGACAACGTGTTCTTCATCGGCGACGGATTGTCGGGGCTGATCGACTTCTACTTCGCCTGCACCGACGCCTTCGCCTACGACCTCGCGATCTGCCTCAACGCGTGGTGCTTCTCTCCTGAGGGCACCTACCACCGCGACATGGGCGCGGCGCTGATCGCCGGCTACGAGGCGGTGCGCCCGCTGGAGGCCGCCGAGATCGAGGCCCTGCCGATCCTGTGCCGCGGCGCGGCGCTGCGGTTCATGCTGACGCGGCTGGTCGACTGGCTGAACGTGCCGCCCGGCGCCCTGGTGCAGCCGAAGGACCCGCGCGAGTACGACCGCCGCCTGAGCTTCCACCGGCAGGCCGCGGACGCCTCGGCCTACGGATGGTCGCGATGAGCGAGGCGGCGACCGACGCGGCCCCCACCCGGGTCAAGATCTACACGGACGGGGCCTGCTCGGGGAATCCCGGCCCCGGCGGCTGGGGCGCGATCCTGATCTACGGCGACACGCGCCGCGAGATCTCGGGGGGCGAGGCGCACACCACCAACAACCGCATGGAGCTGCTCGCCGCGATCGAGGCGCTGGAGACGCTCAAGCGCCCCTGCCGCGTCGACGTGTTCACCGACTCGCAGTACCTGCGCCAGGGCGTCACCAGCTGGATCCACGGCTGGAAGGCGCGGGGCTGGCGCACCGCCGACAAGAAGCCGGTGAAGAACGAGGACCTGTGGCGCCGCATCGACGCGGCGCGCACCCGCCACACGGTCGAGTGGCACTGGGTCAAGGGCCACGCCAGCGACCCGCTGAACAACCGCGTCGACGCGCTGGCGGTGGCCGCGATGGCGCCGTTCAAGACCCGCCGCTGAGGGGGGAGGACCCGCGCCGCTCAGGCGAGCGGGCCGGGGATCGCGCGCTCGGCTTCGGCGAGCAGCCGCGTCTCGTGGCGGCGCACGAACAGCCACAGGGCCAGGCCGCCGAAGATCACCAGGGCCAGCAGCGCCAGCCCGACGGGGCCGGCGATCTGCTCGATCGAGCGGCCGCAATAGTAGGAGCCCAGCCCCATGCTGGTCGCCCAGGCGAGGCCGCCGAGCCCGTTGAACAGCATGAAGCGGCGGGCATCGAGCCGGTTCACCCCGGCGAGCAGTGCCGCGTAGGCGCGCAGCATCGCGGTGAAGCGGCCGAAGAACACGATCTTCCCGCCGTGCTCGCGGAACAGGTACTGCCCGAGCTTGAGCCGGCCGTGGTCGAGGGCGATCATGCGGCCGTAGCGCAGCAGCAGCGGCATGCCCCAGCGCCGGCCGACCCAGTAGCCGAGGTTGTCGCCGATGATCGCGGCGGCGGCCGCGGCGGCGATGATCAGCGCGATGTTGAGGTTGCCGGTGCTGCCGGCATAGACGGCCGAGGAGATCAGCACGGTCTCGCCCGGCATCGGCACGCCGGCGCTCTCCAGGGTGATGATGACGAAGATCGCGACGTAGCCGTAGGACGCGATCAGGTCGGCGATCGGCAGTTCGTGCAGGAAGGACATGCGGCCCCTGAGGTTGATCGGGCCGCAATTCGCAACGGGAAGGTGGCCATTCGAGGGCGCATGTCCGGCCTCGGCCGGCGCGCCCTCCCAAGGGCGTCCCCGCCGGGATCAGATCACCTTGAGCAGCGCCTCGGCGCTCGAGGTCTCGGCCTTCGAGGGCGATTCCTCGACGTTGAGGACGCGCACCACGCCGTCCTCGACCAGCATCGCGTAGCGCTTGGAGCGGATGCCGAGGCCGAAGCCGCTGCCGTCCATCTCCAGGCCGAGGCCCTTGGCGAAGTCGCCGTTGCCGTCGGCGAGGAACTCGAGCCCTTCCGCGCCGCTGGCCTTCGACCACGCGTCGAGCACGAACACGTCGTTGACCGAGGTGACCGCGATGGCGTCGACGCCGCGCGCGAGGATCGCGTCCTTGTTGTTGACGAAGCCCGGCAGGTGGTTGCGGTGGCAGCTCGGGGTGAAGGCGCCCGGCACGCCGATCAGCACGACGCGGCGGCCCTTGAACACGTCGTCCGTGGTCTTGGCGAGGGGGCCCTCGGGGCCGGTGATGCGGAAGGTGGCCTGGGGCAGGTGATCGCCGACCTGAATCGTCATGTTGGACCGTTCCTCGCGCATCGCGGCATCGCGCCGCTTCGGATCGGCGGTGACGTAGCGCGGCCCGCGGGGGCTGTCGAGCGAGGCGGCGCGCGCAAGGGCGATCGCCAGGGTGATCGCAGGGATGGCGCCGCGGGATCGGGATGCGGTCGCCGGTTCGGGCCGCGCGCCTCGGCGCACCGCCTTCGCCCGCGCGCGCTCCAGGCGCGCCAGCTCCCGGCTGGGCCGGAACAGGAGGATGCGGACGAGGGTCCGCATCTCCGGCGTCCCCGCCGCCTCGACCGCCGCCTGCGCCGCGATGCAGGCATCGACCGTCGTCGCGAGATCGCGATGCGAATTCATCCGTCCTCGATACGGGTTTGACGCGCGGCCCGAAAACATCGAGCTGTCGTGCCATCATCCGATAGTTTTTGTCGGACGTAGATCGGTTACGCTGACCGCATGGCCGACTGTAAAACTGATTTCCGATCATTCGATCGGTGATGCGCATGGGTTCCGAATTCGTCGCAGGTTCCGGCCGAGCGGCCGCCAGGCTGGCGGAGATCGCCCGGTCCCTCGCGATCCCGGTCTCCGCCTTCGACGACCCGCGCGCCTGCCCGCTCGGCGGCCCGCTCGGCGACACGGCGGAGCTGCTTCGCCTGTGGCAGGGGATCGACGACCCGCTGCTGCGCGCGCGCGTGCTCGCTCATGTGCTCGCTTCGGCGCCGGCGACCGCCCAAGGGCGGG
>NZ_VRUV01000307.1:0-5569 GCF_008039455.1 Methylobacterium sp. WL116 | reverse complement strand
GCGGGGCGGTGCTCGCGGCCCGCCTGACCGGGGCCGCCGTGCGCGACCTCGACCTCGCGGTCGGCCGCCCCGTCCACGCGGTGATCAAGAGCGTCGCCCTCGATCCCGCCGGGATGGGCGGGCGGCGGGCGATCGAGATTTGAGGCATGGTCTGACTCGGCCCGCTGCAGCCGCAGCAGCCGATTGCTGCGCTCGGAAACGGGCGTTCATGGGCCGTGCGCTCCGAGTGTGTTCGGCGCGGTTTGCGCACCCAAAACCACAGTTCTTCTAGGAGTAAAATCAGCATCCGGTAGTTTTTAATCGATTGGATTGACTGTAACACAAGTTTAATTCGATCCGATTAACGTGACATATTGCTTCTTCGCAATGCGTGGAGTCCATTGAGCTGAAGTGATGACCGACATCGACGCGACCGAGCAAGCATTCGGTTCTCACGACCCCGTCTCGTCGGAGACCGCGTTGGCCGGTGCCGTGGGACTCGCGCGGGCCGCCACGTATGCGTTCATCGCCAACGACGGCACCGGTCGGATCACCTTCGTGAACGAGGCGGCCGAGGCGCTCTTCGGATACGGACCCGGCGCGATGCTGGGCCAAAACGTCGATCTCGTCGTTCCCGAACGGTTTCGCCCCAGCCACGCGGCGGGTTTGGCGCGCATCGCCCGCAACGAGTCCTCCCGGATGGCCGGTCGAACGATCGAGGTCACCGCCAGACGTTGCGACGGCAGCGAGTTTCCGGCCGAGTTCACGTTGTCGATCTGGAGAGACCGCTTCGGCCTCGGCTTCGGGGCGATCATGCGCGACATCTCGGAATGGCGCGCCCGCGACGAGCATCTGGTCAGGCTCGCGCATCACGACACGCTCACCGGATTGCCCAACCGCGCTTCCTTCGAAGAGACGCTCGACGCGAGGCTCGCCGCCGGTCAGGCCACGTGCGTCCTCATGCTCGACCTCGATGGATTCAAGGAGGTGAACGACAGCTGGGGGCACGGCACCGGTGATGCCGTCCTCCAAACCCTCGCCATCCGTCTGCCGGCCTGGCTCGATCAGGATGCGATCGTCGCCAGGTTCGGCGGCGATGAGTTCGCGGTGATGCTGCCGGGCGCCACCGATCCCCTGCAGGTCGCAGCCAGTGCCGCCGCGCTTCTCGACGCCTTCGCGGCACCGTTCTGCGTCTTAGGACATACCTTCCACTTGGGCGCCAGCATCGGAGGCGCCATCAGCCCGACGCAGGGCCTGTCGGCAGGCGAGCTCGTCGGCAATGCGGACTTGGCGCTCTTTCGCGCGAAACAGGACGGCAAGCGTCGCTTCCGCTTGTTTCAGCCCGACATGCGGAGCGCGCTGCTTTCGCGACTGGCGCTGCAGTCGGAGTTGCGCAGGGCGGTCGCGGCTGGTGAGTTCGTGCTCCACTACCAACCGCAGGTGGCTCTGGATACCAGGCGCATCAACGGTGCGGAGGCCCTCCTGCGATGGCAGCACCCCGAACGCGGTCTGCTGTTTCCGGGCGCCTTCCTGTCCCAGCTCGAGGAGCACCCCCTGGCACTCGAGGTCGGACGCTGGATCCTCGACGAAGCCTGCCGGCAGATGGCGGCTTGGCGCGACGCAGGGCTCCCGATCCGGAAAATGGGCGTCAACCTGTTTACCGCCCAGGTCCGGTCGGGGACGCTGACGTCGGATGTCGCCGACGCTCTCCAGCGGCACCGGCTGAGCCCGGAGATGCTGGAGCTGGAAATCACGGAAACGATCTTCCTGAAGGTCGAAGAGCCTGTCCTCCGCCCGTTTCGCGACCTGCATCGTCGCGGCGTCGGCATTTCCTTCGACGATTTCGGCACCGGCTACGCCTCCTTGAGCTCGCTCAAGCGTTTCCCTCTGACCCGCCTTAAGATCGATCGCGGATTCGTCCGGGACCTGATGACCGATCAGCACGATGCGGCGATCGTGCGCTTCATGATCCAGATCGGGAACGACATCGGATTGGACATCATCGCAGAAGGAATCGAGACGTCGGACCAGGAGGCGCGGCTGCTCGAGATGGGCTGCAAGCAGGGTCAGGGATTCCTGTACGCCAAGGCGCTGCCGGCGGCCCGGTTCGAGGATCTTTTCCAAGGTCTCGGGCGCCTTGAGAAGATCGCGAGCTGATCGACGAGCAGGAAACCTGCAAGCGCGTTCGCGGAGCCCGTTCCGATCCGCGTGTCAGGTGGTCTGCCCGCCGCGGCGAGACGGGGGAGATGTCGGGCCGTTCCACTGTTCGCCCGGAAGCGGCCCGGCCAGGAATGACCGATTCCGGGCAGCTGCAGTCTGTGGCAAACGACGGGTTTCGGCCCTCAGGCCCGCCCCTCGACGAAGGCGCGCATCAGCACGTGCGCGATCGCCATCGCCGGTGGGGCGAAGAGGTTGTCCGGGTGGCGCCGCTCCAGCATTGCCAGCACCTCGGCGCGGTCGAACCAGCGGGCGTCGGCGAGCTCGGTCGGGTCGGTGACGATGGTCTCGTCCAGGGCTTCCGCCGTGCAGCCGATCATCAGCGAGGACGGGAACGGCCAGGGCTGCGAGGTGTGATAGCCGACCGCGCCGACCCGCACCCGCGTCTCCTCGTAGGATTCGCGCGCGACCGCGGCCTCGATCGTCTCGCCGGGCTCGAGGAAGCCGGCGAGGCACGAGTACATCCCCTCCTTGAAGTGCGGGCCGCGCCCGAGCAGGCAGCGTTCGCCGCGGCGGATCAGCATGATCACCACCGGGTCGGTGCGCGGGAAGTGATGGGCGGCGCAGGTCGGGCATTCCCGCCGGAAGCCGCCGGCGCGGACCAGGGTCTGCGTGCCGCAATTGGCGCAGAAGCGGTTGCGCGCGTGCCAGCCGAGCATCGACTTCGCGGTGGCGAGCAGGCCGAGCTCGTCCTGCGGCACGGCGCCCTCGGTGGCGATGGTGCGCAGGTCGAGCGTCCGGAAGCCGTCGCCGGCATAGGCCTCGGCCGCCTCCGGCGCCGCCACCGCCGCGAAGATCGGCCGCCCGTCGAGATGCCCGAGGAAGATCCGCTCCTGGGTGATCAGGGGGTTCGCGCGGACGCCGTCCTCGGCCTCCAGGATCGCGCTCCCGCCCCGAAGCACGAGCGCGTCGCCGGCCAGGAGCACCAGCCGGGTGCCCGGCGCGTCGGGGGGCGGCACCGCGTCCTCCGCCTGCTCCGAGGAATGGCGGACGAGCCGGCTCTGCGTGAAGCCCAGGGTGGCGAAGGGGTCGGTCATCGCCACCTCAGGCTGCTGCGAACAGGGCGCCGGCCCGCTCGGCGAGCTGCGCGCGGGCATGGTGCGGATACGGCTTTCGCGCCTCGAAGCCCCAGACCGGGCCGGGCCAGGCCGGGTCCGACAGGAAGCGCCCGACCACGTGGACGTGGAGCTGCGCCACCACGTTGCCGAGCGTCGCGACGTTGACCTTGTCGGGCTTGGCCAGCGCCAGCATCACCCCGGTGGCGAGGTGGACCTCCCGCCACAGGGCGGCGGCATCCTCGGCGGCGAGATCGGTGAGCTCGCTCAAATTAGCCCGGCGCGGCACCAGGATCAGCCACGGGAAGCGGGAATCGTCCATCAGCAGGACGGAGCAGAGGCCGAGGTCGCCGACCGGCACGGTGTCGGCGGCGAGCCGGGAATCGAGAAGGAAATCGGTCATGCCGGGCGATGTAGCGCGGGCGCGCGTCCCGGCGCCATGCCCGCGCTCACGGGCCGCCGGCCCGAACCGGCCGGCGGCGTCGCGCTGTGCGCGATGTCACAGCGTCGGCTCGGTTCCCGCGCGGCCGACCGCGACGAGGTCGGCGTTGACGAGACCGTCGGCGTCGGTGCGCGCGAGCACCACGACGTCGGCGCCGGGCACGAGCAGAGCCCTCTCGCCCGGGGCGATCTGCGCCGTCGGCGTCCCGGGCGGGATGGTGAAGGACTTGCTGCCGCCGTCGTAGACCAGCTCGACCTGCCGCGGCGGATCGAGCGACAGGCCGCCGATCCAGCCCGCGGTGAGCCGCGCGTCGGGGGCCGCGTCCCAGGGCTTGGTGCCGGCCTCGAAGCCGCGCTCGGACGGCGAGTAGATCGCGACCTTGATCGGCTTCGGCTTGCCGTCGGCGCCGGGCACCGAGACGATGCTGACGTAGCTCTCCGGCTTGATGTCGCGGAGGCGGCCTGCGGTCGCGATGAACAGGCGCGTCTTCACGTTCATCAGGACGGTGACGGACCCGCCGACCGCGCGCCGGATCATCAGCGTGTCGGCGTCGCGGGCCTCGACGGTGCCCTGGTAGCGCGCGAAGGATTCCGCGGCCTGCGCCGCAACGGAGGTCGCACCCATCGCGAGCGCGATCAGACAAGCTCGGATCACTGTCGTCAGCCCCTCACTCGACCGGGATGGCCGGCGAGGCGCGAACGTCGGGCGAACGGTCGAGGTTCCCGCTTCGCGCGCGGCACACGCCGTCAGTGCGCCATCAGCATCGGCAGGTCGGCGTGGGCGAGCAGGTGGCTCGTCGGGCCGCCGAAGATCATCTGCCGCAGCCGGCTCTGGGTGTAGGCGCCCTTGATCAGCAGGTCGGAGCCGAACTCCTTCGCCTCGGCGAGGAAGGTCTCGCCCGGCGTCCGGCGCCCGGCGGGAAGCGCCTTGTGGTCGGCGGCCACGCCCTCGCAGGCGAGCGAGCGGGCGAGGTCCTCGGCGCTCGGGCCCGGCACCGTGCCGCCCTCGACGCTGAGCACCAGCACGCGGGAGGCGGCCCGCAGCAGCGGCATCGCGAAGGCGACGGCGCGCGCGGTCTCGGTCGAGCCGTTCCAGGCAACCAGGATCGCGTCGCCGAACCGGGTCGGCGGGGTCGGCGGCGCCACCAGGATCGGGCGGCCGCCCTCGAACAGCGCCGTCTCCAGGGTGGTCATGCGCGGCGTGCCGTCGGCGGCGCCGGGGCGGCCGACGACGGTGGCCGAGAACAGGCGCGCGTACTGCCCGAGGAAGGCGTCGCCCGCCGGCACGTCCTGCCGCCAGCGATAGCGCGCGCCGGCGCCGGCGACGTTCTCGGGAACGCACAGGCCGTCGCGGGCGTGGCGCGGGATGCCAGCCCCGTCCATGAAGGCGACGAAGCGCCCGCCCGCCTCCTCGGCCTCGGCCCGGTCGGCCTCCTCGTCGCGCAGCCAGGTCATGCCGCCGACCATGTCGACGGGCACGTACTCGGCGAGCGCCGGCCGCAGCGACACGCCCTCGATCAGGCTGCCGAAGCGCTGCGCCACCAGGCGGGTCGTCTCCAGCACCGAGGGCAGGGCGTCGTGGAGCGCGATCGGCACCAGCAGGGTCTTCATCGCGTCGCCTCGCTCGGGTTCGCCATCACCGTCGCGACGCTAATGCGGATCGCCGCGGCGGGAAACTCGCAGCCGCCCGGCGCTCACACGGTTTTCGGCCTCGGAAGGGAATGGCGATCGGGATCGAGGCGGGCGCGGGCGAGACGCGTCATCGGGCGCTCGACATGGCGGTGGACGAGCAGGGCCGCCACGACGCTCAGGGCCACCATCGCGCCGAGCGCGACCCAGGGGCCGAGCCACGGCGCGAGGTCGGAGCGCGCGAGCGC
>NZ_VRUV01000306.1:0-5597 GCF_008039455.1 Methylobacterium sp. WL116 | reverse complement strand
CGCCGGGCTCGCCGACGCCGCCGAGCGGCCCGTCCCAGGTGCCCGAGTTGACGAGGTGCACGCGGATCACCTTCGGCGCGGCGTCGATCCGGATGATCTCGTAGCCGTCGAAGTTGTTCTGCTGCGCCCGGCCGTTCTTGAAGGTGATCTCGGAGGTGAGCGCGAGGCCCATCCCCATCACCACGGCGCCTTCCATCTGCGAGCGGATGCGCTCCGGGTTCACCTGCGGCCCGCAATCGATCGCGATGTCGACCGCGACGACCTTCACGCCGCCCTTCGGGTCGACCTCGACCTCCGCCGCGACCGCGGTGTGGGTGACGAAGCTGTAATGCCCCGCGATCCCGAGGCCCCGGCCCTTCTCGAGCTTGCGGCCCCAGCCGGCGCCGCCGGCCGCCGTCTCGATCACCCGGCGCAGGCGCCCGGTATCGATCGGGTAGAGCTTGGGATCCTCGCCGTGGTTCCAGACATCGCCGATCGAGGTGGGATCGATCTTGCGCGCCGGCCCGATCAGGTCGAGCAGGTAGTCCTTCGCGTCGCGCCCCGCCGCGTGCGCCAGCTCGGCGACGAACGACTGGATCGCGAAGGCGTGCGGGATGTTCGAGACCGAGCGGAACCAGCCGATCCGCACGTGGGCGGCCGCCTCCGGGTTCTCCAGCCGGATGTTCGGCACCGCGAACGGCGTGTTGACCAGGCCCATGCCGAGCTCGAACGGCAGCTCGTGCTTCGGATCGGGCGCGAAGATCGAGCCGATCGTCGGCGCCGCCGAGCGGTGGAGCCAAGCCACCGGCATGCCCTTGTCGTCCAGGCCCGCTTCGAGGTGCTCGGCCGAGATGGTGTGATAGTAGCCGTGGTGGATGTCGTCCTCACGGGTCCAGGTGAGCTTCACCGGCGCGCCGCCGACCTCGCGCGAGCAGAGCGCGGCCTCGACCACGTAGTCGGGCTTCGACTTGCGGCCGAAGCCGCCGCCGAGCAGCGTCACGTTCACCCGGACCTTGTCGGCGGGAAGCCCCAGCGCCTTGACCAGCCGGTCGTGCGCCGCCTGCGGCCCTTGCGTGCAGGCCCAGGCCTCGCACGCGCCGTCCTTCACCTGCGCCACCGCGGCCGGCGGCTCCATCGGAGCCTGGACAAGGTGGGGCACGAAGTAGTCGGCCGTCAGCTTGGTCTTGGCCTTGGCCATCGCCCCGTCGACGTCGCCCTGGTTGCGCACGACCTTGCCGGGCGCGCGCGCCGCCTTCTCGAGCTCGGTGCGGAACGCGTCGGTGTCGTAGCCGGCGTTCGGGCCGTCGTCCCAGACGATCTTCAGCGCCTCGCGGCCCTTCATCGCCGCCCAGGTGTTCTTGGCCACCACCGCGACGCCGCCGAGCGGCATGAACTCCGAGGGGATCTCGCCGCCGTCGATCTTGAACACCTTCACGACGCCGGGGACCTTCCGGGTCTCGGTATCGTCGAAGCTCACGACCTTGCCGCCGTAGACCGCCGGGCGCGCGACCAGCGCGTACAGCATGCCCTCGCGCTTCGTGTCGAGGCCGTAGACCGCCTTGCCGGTGGTGATGTCGCGGTTGTCGATGATGCCGATCTGGCCCTTGCCGATGTAGCGGAAGGCCTTGGGGTCCTTCAGCACCACGCTCTCGCGGGCCGGCACGGGCAGCTCCGCCGCGATCGCCGCGACGTCGCCGTAGCCGAGCGTGCGCTTCGACTTGGCATGCGTCAGCACGTGGTTCTCGGCCGTCACCTCGGAGGCCGGCACGTTCCACTGCTTGGCCGCCGCCTGGATCAGCATCAGCTTGGCCGCCGCGCCCGCGTGGCGGAAGTGCTGGAAGAAGTGGCGCAAGCTGCGCGAGCCGTCGGTGTCCTGGTTGCCGAAGCGCTCCTCGTCGCCCCAGGCCTGCACCACGCCGACCTTCGACCAGTCGGCCTCGAGCTCGTCGGCGACCACGAAGGCGACCGAGGTGCGTACGCCCTGGCCCATGTCGGAGCGGTGGTTGGTCACGGTCACGCGGCCGTCGGCAGCGATCGCCACGAAGATCTTCGGGTCGTCGCGCCAGCCGTGCGGCATGCCGTCGGCGCCGAACTTCGCCGGCTCCTGGGCCTTGGTCTCGGCCTTGGCGGTGTCGCGCAGGTTCACCGCGAGCACGAAGGCGCCGAGCCCGCCGAGGATGGCGCGGCGGCTGACGTTGGCGATCAGGGTCGGCCGGGTCGGCGCCTCGGCGGCGAGGTCGGCCATCATCTTTGCGTCATGGATCACAGGCGCTCTCCCTTGCTGGCGGGCGCCTGACCGGCGGCCTGGTGGATCGCGGCGCGGATGCGCGGGTAGGTGCCGCAGCGGCAGATGTTGCCGCTCATCTGCTCGTCGATCTGCGCGTCGGTCGGCTTCGGCGTATCCTTCAGGAGCGAGGCCGCCTGCATGATCTGGCCGCACTGGCAGTAGCCGCACTGCGCCACGTTGAGGTCGCGCCAGGCCACCTGCACCGGATGGTTGCCGTCGGGGGAAAGCCCCTCGATGGTCGTCACCTCCTGGTCGGCCGCGGCCGAGATCGGGGTGGTGCAGGAGCGGGTCGCAGTGCCGCCGAGGTGGATCGTGCAGGCGCCGCACAGCGACTGGCCGCAGCCGAACTTGGTGCCGACCAGGCCGAGCTCGTCGCGCAGGTACCACAGCAGCGGCATGTCGGGGTCGCCGTCGAAGCTGCGTGGCGCTCCGTTCACCGTCAGTTTGATCATTCGCAAACGTCCTGTGTGAATGCGGATCGCACCGGGACGGCGCGACGGCCCGGGCGACGCGAAGGCCTCCCGTGCCGCGACGCCCCCCGGGTCCGCATGTCGTTCTCAGAATGAATTCAATCTACGGCATGCCTGCTGCGCGGTGCAACGCGGGCAAACGACCGCACGCGGCCCGAGCCCGGCGCCTGGGGCATGCCGTGTGCGTTGGCGCACGCACGGATAGGAGGGAACGGGCGGATAGCCGAATCCCGATCCGCCACCTACGACGACCAGCTCGATGGGCATTGAGGGCGATGGAAACGGTGAGCTTGGCAGAGGCAAAGGCGCGACTCAGCGCGCTCATCGACCGAGTGGTCGCCGGCGAAGCCACTGTCGTCACGCGTCGCGGGCGCGAGGTGGCACGGCACAGTGCCATGCCGGGACCGAAGCGGCCGATCGATATCGCGACCCTCAGGGCCGTCACCGCCGCGATGCCGCTGCAGCCGGAGGGTGCCGCGACGTTTGTGCGCGCGATGCGGGACGACGAACGGTACTGATGCCGTATCTCGATACGTCGGTCGCGGTCGCGGCGTAGACCGAGGAGCGGGAAACCGCCCGGATGCAGGCTTGGCCCACCGCCTGGGCAGGCGGGGACCTCGCCATCAGTGCCTGGGTCGCCACCGAGTTCTCGGCACCGCTCTCGATCAAGTTCCGCACGGGCACGATCGATTCGCAGCATCGTTCGGTGGCCCCGTCGGCGTTCACGCGCCTGACGGCTACGTCGCTCGTGATGCTGCCGATCGACGAGAGGACGTCTCGGACGGCGGCACGCTTCGCGGACCAGACCCATCCCGGCTTTCGCGCTGGAGATGCGCTTCATCGGGCGATCGCCGCCAATGCCGGCCTGACGCTCGCGACCCTCGACACGCGCCCCGCAGAGGCGGGTGCGGCCGTGGGCGTGCCCGTCGAACGCCTGTGACATCGAGCGACGATGCGCGCCGCCATCCCGGCTGGCCTGGAAGTGGGGCGCCTCAGACCGTGACCTGCGTCCCCACCTCCACGACCCGGCCCGTGGGGATCTGGAAGAAGTCCGTCGCGTCGTTGGCGTTCTTGGCGAGCGTGATGAAGATCCGGTCCTGCCACAGCGGCATCCCGGAATGGGCGGCCGGGCGGATCGAGCGGCGCGACAGGAAGAACGACGTCGCCATGATGTCGAACTTGAAGCCCTCCTTGCGCAGCAGCACGAGGGTTTTTGGGATGTTCGGCGTCTCCATGTAGCCGAACCTCATCACGACCTTGTAGAAGCCCGGCCCGATCGGCTCCAGCCGCACCCGGTCCGGCCCGTTGGCGCGGGGGGTGTCGACGGTCTCGACCGTGAGGATGACGTTCTTCTCGTGCAGCACCTTGTTGTGCTTGAGGTTGTGCAGGAGGGCCGCCGGCGCGATCTCGGGATCGCTCGTCAGGAACACCGCGGTGCCGCGCACGTGGTGCGGCGGGCTCTTCTCCAGCATGCCGACGAGCTCGAGGATCGGCACGTCGGTCTTGCGGGTCTTGTTGAACAGGATCGTGACGCCCCGCACCCAGGTCCACATCAGCACGATCAGGCCGGCGGCGAGCAGCAGGGGCACGTAGCCGCCCTCGAACACCTTGAGCAGGTTCGAGAGCAGGAACAGGAACTCGATCACGATGAACGGCAGCATCAGGGCGGCCGCCGCCACGGGCGACCAGTGCCACAGCCGCCAGACCACGAGGAAGGTCATGCTCGCGGTGAGCAGCATCGTGCCGGTGACCGCGATGCCGTAGGCCGAGGCCAGGGCCGAGGACGAGCGGAACACCACCGCCAGCACCACGACGCCGATCATCAGCAGGCCGTTGATCTGCGGCAGGAAGATCTGCCCCGAATGCGATTCGGAGGTGTGGCGGATCTCGAGCCGCGGCAGCAGGCCGAGCTGGATCGCCTGCCGGGACAGGGAGAACGCCCCGGTGATGACCGCCTGGCTCGCGGTGACGGTGGCGAGCGTCGCCAGGATCACCATCGGCAGCAGCGCCCATTCGGGAAACAGCTGGAAGAACGGATCGGTGGTCTCGGGCTTTTCCAGCACCAGGGCCGCCTGGCCGAGATAGTTGAGGGCCAGCGACGGGAAGACGAGGCCGAGCCACGCGATCTGGATCGGCCGCCGGCCGAAATGGCCGAGGTCGGCGAACAGCGCCTCCGCGCCGGTGACGGCGAGGAAGACCGCGCCGAGGGCGACGAGGGCGCCGGTGCCGTGGCCGAGCAGGTAATGCACGGCGTACCACGGGTTCAGCGCCTTGAAGACCGTGAGGTTTCCGACGATGTGCGGCACGGCGGCGAGCGCCAGCGCCAGGAACCACAGCACCATCACCGGCCCGAAGAAGGCCGCGACCTTGCTGGTGCCGCGGCTCTGCACCAGGAACAGCGCGAGGATGATCGCCACGGTGATCGGCAGCACCGAGCCCTCGAAGGCCGGGGTGACGAGCTTCAGCCCCTCCACCGCCGACAGCACCGAGATCGCCGGGGTGATCACCGCATCGCCGTAGAACAGCGCCGCGCCGAGCAGGCCCAGCGCGAACACGATCCGCGATCCGCCGAGCGCCTTCCGCGCCAGCGCCATCAGCGAGAGGATGCCGCCCTCGCCGTTGTTGTCCATGCGCAGCAGGATCGCGACGTACTTCACCGTCACGATCAGGAACAGCGCCCACAGGATCAGCGAGGCGGTGCCGAGCACCTCTTCCGCCAGCAGGATGTTGTCGTAGCGGGCCGGCACCAGCGCCTCGCGGAAGGCGTAGAGCGGGCTGGTGCCGATGTCGCCGTAGACCACGCCGACCGAGCCGACGGCCAGCGTCCAGAGGCCCGGCGCGGCGTGCGCCCGGCCCTCCGC
>NZ_VRUV01000305.1:0-5602 GCF_008039455.1 Methylobacterium sp. WL116 | reverse complement strand
AGGTATGCGCGGGCGCCGCGTGCGCCGGGGCGCCGCCGTGGCCGTCGTCGGTGGTCTTGCCGCGCTTCTTGCCCACCCAGATCACGATGTTCCGGATCATCACGTAGAAGACCGGCGTCAGGAACAGGCCGAAGAAGGTCGCGCCGATCATTCCGAAGAACACCGCGGTGCCCAGCGCCTGGCGCATCTCGGCGCCGGGGCCGGTGGCGATCACCAGCGGCAGCACGCCGAGGATGAAGGCGAAGGCGGTCATCAGGATCGGGCGCAGGCGCAGGCGGCAGGCCTGGATCGCGGCGGCGACGGGGCCCTTGTGCTCCGCCTCCTCGATGTCGTGGGCGAACTCGACGATCAGGATGGCGTTCTTCGCCGCGAGACCGATCAGCACGATCAGGCCGATCTGGGTCAGGATGTTGTTGTCCTGCCCCCGCAGCTGCACGCCGAACAAGGCGGCCAGCACCCCGGTCGGCACCACCATCAGGATCGAGATCGGCAGCGCCCAGCTCTCGTACTGCGCGGCGAGCACCAGGAATACCAGCAGGATGCCCAGCGCGAACACGTAGACCGCCGTGTTGCCGGTGGCCTTCTGCTGGTAGGCGATCTCGGTCCAGTCGTAGGCGTAGCCCTCGGGCAGCGCCTTGGCGGCGATCTCCTCCATGGCGGTGAGCGCCTGGCCGGTCGAGACGCCGGGCTTGGCCACGCCCTGCACCGGCACCGAGTAGTACAGGTTGAACCGCTGCACGATCTGCGGGCCGGCGACGGTGCGCAGCGAGGCCAGGGTCCCCAGCGGCACCAGCGCGCCGGTGGAGGAGCGGACCTTGATCTGCGAGATGTCCTGCTGCGAGGTCCGGTAGGCGGCGTCGGATTGCAGGCGCACCTGGTAGATGCGGCCGAGCGTGTTGAAGTCGTTGACGTAGGCGCCGCCCAGGTCCGCCTGCACCGAGGCGAAGACGTTGGCCAGCGGCACGTTCAGCATCCGCGCGATCGTGCGGTCGATGTCGAGGTAGAGCTGCGGCGTGTCGTTGCCGAAGGTGGTGAACACCCGCTGCACGTCGCTGCTCTGGTTGGCCTGGCCGATCAGCTCGCCGGCGGCGGCCAGCAGCGGCCCGGTCTCCGAGGATTGCCGGCTCTCGACCTGCATCTTGAAGCCGCCGCCGTTGCCGAGGCCGCGCACCGGCGGCGGCGGGATGACGATGACCCGCGCCTCCTGGATGTTGGCGGTGGCCTTCAGCACCTCGCCGGTGATCACCGCCGCGCTGCGCCCGTGGGTGGCGCGCTCCTTGGCGCCGGCCAGCGTGATGAACATCACGCCGGAGTTGGTGGTGTTGGTGAAGGTCGCGCCGTCGAAGCCGGCGATGATGACGGTGTTGGTCACGCCGTCGATCTTGCGCGCTTCCGCGGCCGCCCGGTTCACCGTCTCGGTGGTGCGGTCGAGCGAGGCGCCGGCCGGCAGCTGGACCACGCCGATGAGGTAGCCCTGGTCCTGGTCGGGGATGAAGCCCGTCGGCGTCGTCTGCACGAGGTGGATCGTGCCGAAGATGACGAAGCCGTAGAACACCATCACGGCGACGATGCCGACGCTGTAGCCGGTGAGCAGGCCGACGACCCGGGCGTAGCCGTTCGAGAGCGCCTCGAAGCCGCGGTTGAACAGGTCCGCGAGCCAGGCGATGAACCGCGTCAGGAAGAACTTCGGCTGCTTGCGCGCGTGGTGGGGCACCAGGAGCAGCTTGCAGAGCGCCGGAGACAGGGTCAGCGAGTTGAAGGCGGAGATGATCGTCGAGGCGGCGATCGTCAGCGCGAACTGCTTGTAGAACTGGCCCGAGATGCCGGGGATGAAGGCTGTCGGGATGAACACCGCGGCCAGCACGAGCGCGATGGCGACGACGGCCGAGCCGACCTCGTCCATGGTCTTGTGCGCGGCCTCGCCCGGCGACAGCCCCTCCTCCATGTTGCGCTCGACGTTCTCGACCACGACGATCGCGTCGTCGACGACGATGCCGATGGCGAGCACCAGCCCGAACAGGGTGAGGTTGTTCAGCGAGAACCCGAAGGCCGACATCGCCGCGAAGGTGCCGACGAGCGAGACGGGGATCGCGATCACCGGGATCAGCGCCGTGCGCCAGCTCTGGAGGAAGACCAGGATCACGATCACCACGAGGCCGACGGCCTCGAACAGGGTCTTGTAGACCTCCTGGATCGACTCCTCGATGAACTCGGTCGGGTTGTAGGCGATGCGGTACTCGACGTCGGGCGGGAAGTTCTTCTTCAGGTTCTCCATCACCTTCTTGACGGAGGCCGCGGCGTCGAGCGCGTTGGTGCCCGGGCGCTGGAACGCGCCGATGCCCACCGCCGGCGTCGCGTTCAGGAAGGAGTTGGTGGTGTAGTCCTTCTGGCCCATCTCGGTGCGGGCGACGTCCTTCACCCGCACCAGGCGGCCGTTGGTCGCCTTCACGATGACGTCGGCGAACTCCTCCGGCGTCTGGAAGCGCCCCTGCGACTGCACCACGAGCTGGAACGCCTCGCCGGTCTGGGCGGGCGGCGCGTTGAGCGCGCCGGCGGCGACCTGCACGTTCTGCTCCTGCAGCGCCGTGGTCACGTCGGTGGTGGAGAGCCCGTAGGCGGCGAGCTTGTTCGGGTCGAGCCAGATGCGCTCGGCGTACTCGTTGCCGCCGAAGATCGTGATGTCGCCGACGCCGTCCAGGCGCAGCATCTCGTCACGGATGTTCAGGTAGATGTAGTTGGCCAGGTAGTTCTGGTCGTAGGTCTTGTTCGGCGAGAGCAGGTGCACGACCAGCATCAGGTCGGGCGAGGCCTTGCGCACGGTGACGCCGAGGTTGCGCACGTCCGGCGGCAGGCGCGGCTGCGCCACCGAGAGCCGGTTCTGCACCAGCACGTTGGCGATATCGAGGTTGGTGCCGACCTTGAAGGTGACGGTCAGCAGCATGTTGCCGTCGTTGGTCGACAGCGACGTCATGTAGAGCATGTTGTCGACGCCGTTCACCTCCTGCTCGATCGGCGTCGCGATCGTCGCGGCCACCGTCTCGGCGTTGGCGCCGGGGAAGCTCGCGCGCACGGTGACCGTGGGCGGGACGATCTCGGGATATTGCGAGACCGGCAAGCTCTCGTAGGCGACGAAGCCGAGGAGCAGGAAGATGATCGACGTGACCGACGCGAAGATCGGCCGATCGACGAAGAAGTGGGCAAAACGCATCGGTCAAACCTCTGGGTCGCCGCCCCTCGCGGAGCCGGCGACCGGCGTCGTCGATGGCGCCGCACCGGTCGGGTCCGGTGCCGCTCGTACGCTCGAGACCGCGGACGGCCTCAGGTCTTGCTCGGCGGCAGCGTGATCGATTCCGGCGAGACCTTGGCGCCGGGGCGCACGCGGGAGGTGCCGTTGACCACGATGGTCTCGTCGCCCTTCAGGCCGTCGCGGATCACGCGGTAGCCGTCGACCTTGGGGCCGAGCTTCACGTCCTTGGCCGTCACCGTCCCGTCCTCGCCGACGAGGTAGACGATGCGCTTGTCCTGGTTGGCGGCGACCGCCTCGTCCGGGATCATGACGCCCTGGAACGGCTTCGTCGCGGGCATCGAGACGATGCCGAACAAACCCGGCTTGATGAAGCCGTCGGCGTTCTCGACCGTGGCGCGCAGGAGGATCGTGCCGGTGGAGTTGTCGACGCGGTTGTCGACGAAGTCGAGGGTGCCCTTGCGGGTCGGCTTGGCCTCGCCCGACAGGGCGATCAGGATCGGGACGCCTTTGCCGCGCTGGGTCTGGCCCATGCCGATGCCGAGCGAGCCCTGGTACTTCAGGAACGACTTCTCGTCGACGGTGAAGGAGAAGTAGATCGGATCGAGCGAGACGATGGTGGTCAGCATCGTCTGGTCGGTGATGACGATGTTGCCCTCGGTGACGAGGCGCTGGCTGATCCGCCCGTTGATCGGCGACTTCACTTCCGAGAAGTCGAAGTTCAACTGGGCGTTGCGGAGCGCCGCCTCGGCACTGTCGACGTCGGCCTGCGCGGTCTGCGAGGCCTGGCGGCGCTGGTCGGTGACCTGCTCGGAGATGTTGCCGCCCTTCGACAGGGTCTGCGCGCGCTCCAGGTCGGTCTGCGAGAACGAGAGGCGGGCCTTGGCCGAGGTCAGCGAGGCCTGCGCCTGCTCCAGGGCCGCCTTGTAGGGCCGCCGGTCGATGACGAAGAGCACGTCGCCCTTCTTCACCGTGGCGCCGTCCGTGAAGTTGATCTTCTCGAGGTAGCCGGTCACCCGCGCGCGGACCTCGACGAACTCGATCGGGTCGAAGCGGCCGGTATACTGGTCCTGCTCGATGATCTCGCGGACCACGGGCTTGGCGACCGTCACCTTCGGCGGCGGGCCGCCCGGCGCCTGGGCACGGGCCTGCGGCGCGGCGAGCGCCGCGGCGATCACGATGAGGCTTGCGAGCCGACGCTTGTACATGGATGGTTCCCCAGCAGCCCGCCACCTATTCCCCGCAGCGCGCACAGGTTGTGCGACACCGCACATGGCTTCGCCGCGACCGACCGGGCGACGCGCATGCGGCCGTGCTTCGACGGGTCTACTCAATCGCTTCACCGGCCGACGACCAGTCGCGATAGCCGCCCTTGTAGTGTTCCGCGAGGCCGAGCCCGGTCTGCTGCATCGCGTTGAGCGCGTGGACCGAGCGCACGCCGGAGCCGCAGGAGAAGACCGCGCGGCGCCCGTCCGCCTCGATCAGAGCGGCCACCGCCGCCGGATCGAAGCTCGAGAGCGGGTGCATCACCGCTCCGGGGATGTGGCCGTTCTCGTATTCGTGCGGCTCGCGCACGTCGATCACCAGCATCGACCCGTCGGCGAGACCCTGCTTGATCGCATCGCGGTCGAGGTCGACAACACGCATCGAACAATTCCCTGGGAGAGAGGCCGGCCGCGCGGGCTGACGCTTTTCCTTATTCGTCAGCCGCCCGCGGTGCAACACGCCGCCGAAGGCGCGCTGCGGATCAGAGCGCATCGAGCAGCGCGTCGGCCTGCTCGAAATGCGCCGCCCAGGTCGGCCCGGCGTAGCCGTCGAGACGCTGGGCCAGCGTCTGGCGAAGCCCGGAGCCCGGCCGGCTCAGATCCTCGACCGCCCGCCCCCAGCCGAGGCCGTCGAGGGGGTCGAGAAAGGCGGCGAAGCCCTCGGCGATCTCGCGGTGGACCGGAATTCCGGAGGCGACCACCGGCACGCCGGACGCCGCCGCCTCCACGATCGGGATGCCGTAGCCTTCGGTGAAGGACGGCATCAGCAGCGCCGTGCAGCTCCGCGTGAGCGCGGCGAGGCCGTGGGTCGAGAGCCCGGAGACCTCGACGACGTGCGGGCGGATCGCCTCGCAGCGCTCCAGCAGATCGACGACGTTCTCGGCCTCCCAGCCGCGGCGCCCGACCAGCACGAGCCGGGGCGTGGCCGGGCCGTGGCGCTCGGCGAGCTCCCGCCAGAGATGGAGCAGCAGCAGATGGTTCTTGCGCGGCTCGATCGTGCCGCAGACGAGGAAGGTCGGCCGGTCGGGGACGAAGCGCGGGCCGTCGCGCCCGAAGGCCGGCTCGACGCCGAGATGCCCGACCGCGAGCGGCG
>NZ_VRUV01000304.1:0-5619 GCF_008039455.1 Methylobacterium sp. WL116 | reverse complement strand
GACGACCGATGGCATGGGGATCGAGGTCGTCGGTGCCCTCTACCGGGACCTCATCCGACGCCTCGGCCTCAAGGCGGGCGAGTTGCGGCTCGTATGAGCGTCCCGCCGCTCCGTCGAGGCGGCGCGCTTTCAGTACCCGTGCCGAGCGCCCGCCTGCTTCTTCGCCTTCTTCAGACGCCGCAAGCCCCGGATCGCCCGGACAAGCCTCTTGGCTTGCCGCTTCTCACAGGCCTCCGTAACAGCGCGGCCGGCGACCTTGACCATGAAGTGCCCATCGGCGGCTCTCTCCTTGGTGACGTAGTGCATCGTCGGATCTCCTGCTGTCAGGGTGGTCGGGAATCGTGGAGCTTGTCTCCGGGATGTTTACGAAGGCGCCATGCGTGTGCACTTTTACGCGGTGAAGCACCGGCCACCACAATTAGGCGGCGGCATTTGCCCTGCAATCTGCCTCCCGCCCTCGTGATGCAGCAGCTTCGAGGCCTCCCTCTCACCGGACGGTTGACGTGTCCTGGGCAGCGACTTCCGCAGCGGCTCGCGCCAGGTCCTGTTGGAAGCGTGGATCGCGGAACAACGCCTCAGCGATGACGGCCGCCGCGATCTTCCCCGCTTCGAGATCGGACGGGAAGTGCGTGCCCGCGATCATGCGGTTGGCCCCATACGAGCTTGCGAAAGCAAACAGCGCCTGGCGTTTATCCGGCACGAGATGCGAGAGCACCGTGGCAGCGAGATACCCGAACGTGGCGTGACCGCTTGGGTAGGAGGTGCTGTCGGAGCGATGTCCGAACGTGGCGAGATCGGGCTTCAGCGTGTAGGGGCGCGGCCGAGCGATGGCGGCCTTGGCTGCCAGCACGGTCAGCTCACCATCCTGGAACATGCGCTCGATCAGCCCGGCGGTGACCGGCATCGTCGCCGCGGTGAAGGCCGGACCCAGAACACCGCTGAAGCGGTCGAGCGTGCACGGGAGGTTCGCCGTGATGCGTCGCTCATCCTCGGAAGTGCGGGCGCCGACGGCCGCCTCGACCGCCTGCATGTCGGCCCTGGCCGGCTCCGAACCTGCCGCAGGCGGCGGGGGTAGGACACGTTGCAACGCCATCGCGGTCGGATCGACGTAGGTGCTGCGCAGCGTGCCTGCAGCCGCAGGCAGGGCGAGAAACAGAAAAACCGCGAGCGTCGCGGCCCGCCGGCGGCCTGTTCCAGAAACGTGACGTCCCACTGACCCTCCTTAAGCTTTGCCCGGCAGCATCGCCCGCAACCACGCCGCCGGTCCGCTACGAGGCCGCTCGGAAGCGGTTTCTGGCATCAGCGCCACCAACACCGCGAGGGCGACCGCGGCGGCCGCGGCACAGGCGAGATAGGCTGCGTCGAACCCCGCCGTCTGCACCAAGGTTCCGGCGATAACGAAGGACAGGGAGGCGCCAGCGCCCTGCACGGTTCCGATAAGACCGTGGGCGGCGTTGTAGCGGCCGGTGCCACGGGTAATGTCGGCCATCACCAGGGGCTTCATCGCGCTGAGCAGTCCGGCGCCGATGCCGTCGAGGCACTGGACCGCGATCAGCCAGTATGGGTCGCGCCAGGCGAGGTAGAGCAAGGCCCGAACGGGCAGCGCGGCAAAGCCGATCACGAGGAGGGGCTTGCGCCCCCAGCGTTCGGCACGGCGGCCGACGATGAGCCCCATCGGCACCATCACCGCCTGGGCGCCGATGATGCAGACTGAGACGATGACGGACGACCAGTCCGGGCGCACGCGCCCGCTTTCCTGCGCCACGAGGGTCAGAAGCGGCGCGTTGGCGAAGTGGAACAGCCCAACGCATGCGGCGAAGACCACGAGCGGCCGGTTGGTCAGCAGCGACCGCCACCCGGCGGGTGCGTCTTCCGCTTCGCCCTCACCGCCCCCACGGGCTCGGCGCGCATCGATTGCCCGACGGGGGATGGCGTAGAGGGCTGCCGCCGAAACGATGGCGCAGGCGGGCACCAGGAGGAACACCGCCCGGTCTGGGAACAGCCAACCGACGAGGCCGATCAGTGCGGCGATGGCGACGTTCCCGGTACGCTCCAGGGCGGCGTTGCGGCCGAAACGTCGGGCCAGCTTCCCGGCGGGGAACAGGCCGAGAGTGAGCGCCGCTACGGCTGGGCTGAGCATGCCGCCGACCGCCGCGAGAACGCAGGAGGCGACGAGCACGGACCAGAAGTTTGGAAAGAGCGCGATGAGGAGGGTGGCTAGGGAGAGCGCGACCAGGGCACCGAGCAGGATCACGCGCTTGTCGCGGACCGCGTCGATGGCGGTCCCGATGGGCGTTTGCGCCACGATGCCGACGATGCCCGCCACCGTGCTCACCAGCCCGACCGAGGCGTCGTCCCAACCGCGATGCACGTAAAGGTAGACGTTAAGGTAGGGTTTGATCGCCCCGTTCACGTCGATCAGCAGCAAGTTCAGCAGGTCGAGCGACTTGGAGACGGAGCGTTGGCTCGAAGCGGGTGGCTGCCCTTGTCCTTCACCGATCTCATGATCCACGTGTTTGGCTCCCTTTCTTGCCAAGCTAGGGTGGGCAGGACTGAACCGAAGTAGGCGGACCCTATTTACGCATGACCGGATTGGATCGGAGGAGGAACGTCTGTTTCGGAACGAAGGGGCAGGGTCCGGTTGCCACCCTAAACTGAAGTTGCCGGACAGCCAGCAAACGTCCGCTTCGAAGAAGCGATGACGGCGCTCCAGGCGTCTGGGTTGGGTCGGAAGCGGACGGTACCAAGCGTCAGATTTTGACCACTAGATCCGAATGGCGCGACGGCGCGGACCGGCTTCCTGCAGCGGAAGCTCGATCACGTCCGCGGGCTCGATCGCTGGGGCTGCCGGCGGCACGATCGCCTCGCCCATCACCGCGACCTCATAGGGTTCGTGCACCTGGTTCAGCTCCAGCTCCAGCGGCACGCTATCGCCGCGCCGGAGGCGGGGGCGGTTTTCGGTCATCCACTCCCCCGCAAGCCGCCGGAGGATGGTGCCGGCCTTCGCGGCGGTCCACGGTCCACCATCGGGGCAGGGGATCAAGCGCTGGGCGAGGGCGAGCCGGGGGCGGGTTCTCCGGGCGTCGAAGTCGAGCCTGTCCAAGATCCGCGATGCCCTGGAGGGTCGGGGTCTCGTGCTGCCTGCCGACGGGGCAGTGGTGATCGCTCGTGTCCAGAGCAGGTGCCTTCCGAGTGACCGAAGGCGACGTTGAGCCCGATCGAGTGGGTGCTGACGGAGACCGAGACCGAGTTCTTGCCGGGCGATGCCCCCGGCGTGCGGCTTCGGCGAGCCGCCGCCGCTGAGTGAAACCGGTTGCACTGGGGTGTGAGCTTTACCGTTGAACCTCTGAAGCCTTCTCATCGACATCAATCAGGTGCATCAGATCTAGTCCATCGTAGCGGATGCGCTTGATGTGCCGATGGAGCGTTGGCGCGGCAATCTGCCGGCCACCGTAGTTCGCTTGGGTGCTACCATCTTCCCATCCCCCCAGTGCAATTACGCTGTCGAGTGGCACGTCTGCTTCCCGCATCGCATCCCGGAAGGTGTGCCGGAAGCTGTGAAACGCGTTCCGATCTCGTTTGACGCCCGCCTCTGCGAGGAACCGTCCGAACCATTTGGAGAAGGGGCTGAAATAGCCGTCAGCCCCGCGCACGATGTCCGGGAACAGCCGTTCGGCGCCAGCCTTGCCCATCCTCTCGACATGCCGAGCGAACCCAATCTGCTCCAGCATGGGGTGGACCGGTACGAAGCGCTCGCCGGCTTCTGTCTTCACCCGCTTCCGATCGGCCTCGTCTACGTCGTCGCCGTCCGCCGCGATGAAGATGCACAAGACGCCCTGAAAGAGGCGTACGTCGTCGGTGCGGAGCTGCGCGACCTCTCCTTGCCTCATACCGGTGAAGAGGCTGATCAGCGGTATCCAGAACCGGCCGCGGCGGGGGTGGTTCGGGCCGGGCTTCGCATAGCCGCCCTCATCGTCCACGCAGCCGGCGTAGAGAGGCGCCTGGAAGATCTTGGTCAACTCCGCAGCGGTGAACGGGTCGCGACGGCCACGCTTCTTCACGCCCTTGATGGCGAGCCGCTTGGCCGGGTTTTGAGTGATCCATCCCTCGCTTTGAGCGTAGTTGAAGAGCATCGCTAGAGCATCGAGGTAATGATTGATCGTGCTTGGACGAAGACGATCGTTCTCAGGCTTCGCCAGCTTGGCGACATCTACCAAGGCCTTGCCAGGAAAGCGTTTGGTTGCGTTCGGCGGGAGCGCTTGGACTGTCGCCCGGAATGCCTTGCACTCGTCTCGATCGATCTCACGAATAGGCCGATCCGCGCCAAACATCTCGCTCGCAAGGCGGAAGACCGATGCGTAGGTTTGCTGAAGCTTGGTGATCTGCCCGGCCCGCTCGGGCTCCGCTTGGAACGCCGCGATCACCTGGGCCAGCGTCTTGCTGTTCGGCTCGACACGTGGCCGGAACACCGGATCGAACGCCACATCCTGGTAGTTGCCTGACAGCTGCGCCCTGCTCCGATGTACGTCTTCCAGCCGCGCCCTGCGCAGTAGGGCCAAGAGCTGCCGAAATTGCGCGGAGGCTGCGTCCTCACGCGACACCACGAACAGCATCGGCGATCCGGCAGCGCGGATCGGGTTGAGCTGGCGCCGGAGCAAGCGAACGTCGGCGGCCCGCAGAAGCCGGATCGCGGTCTGATAGGACGCATCAAGGCCCAGGTCGTCCGGGTCGTTCAGCGCCGCCTCATCCTGCCCCAGGTTGATCAGGGCTTCGTCTCGATCGAGCGGAACCGCCAGACGCGCCCGTTGCTCACCTTCGGCAGCCACGGTGCTGAACCAGCCGATCGCCATTTGCTCGATCGCGGTCTCGCTCAACGATGTGAGCGGGACGCTCCCGATCGTGACGCCGCCATCGGATGCTGCCCGGTCACGAAGGGCTCGGCACTGCTTGTCGAATGCGTCAGCTTCATCGCGAACCCGGCGCTTCGCTTCCGCCAGATCGGAGGTTCCCAGGCTCCGGGTGACCTCCCGCTTGCCGAAGTCGGCAACGAGATCGAGCGGGACCCTCGCCCGAAATTGCCAGTTCGCTGTCCCCTTGCGACGCGCAAGGTATGTGTGCCGACCCACGTCCTTCATGCTCCATGCGTACACTCGTGTGTAGCAGTCGCCCAGACGTAAGCCGTTGATTTCGGTGCATTTCGTGGCGTATCAGCCACTTAGCAGCGAGCTGGCGGAAGAGGTGGGATTCGAACCCACGGTGGAGTTGCCCCCACGGCGGTTTTCAAGACCGCTGCCTTAAACCACTCGGCCACCCTTCCGGCGGATCGAGTTGTAGCGAAGTTCGGAGCCGGCGGACATCGGGAAAATCGGGTCATGGGGCGAGGCGCGCGAGGCGGTCGAGCAGGGCGCGGTCGTGGAGGAGGGCCATGCGCTCCCTGGGGCTGAGCCAGGTGCGGGCCTCGTCGAGGGTCTCGGCCTCGACGACCTTGGCCTGAGCTAGGGTGTGGTCGACGTCGACCCGGCCGCGGGGGCGCGGCTCGGCGCTCGGCAGCATGCGGGTGTGGGCGTCCACCAGGGCCGGGTCGGCGTGGAGCGCCGCGAGCGCGTCGGCCTCGTCGAG
>NZ_VRUV01000303.1:0-5622 GCF_008039455.1 Methylobacterium sp. WL116 | reverse complement strand
GGCTGCCGCCGAAGGCGAGCACGCCAGCGCGGTTACCACCGGCCGGGCCGGCGAAGATCGCGTTCTGCGGCGAGACACCGACGACGGTGGCGCCGCGGTTGTCGTTGGCATCGAAGCCGTAGCCGGCATTGATACCGAAGTAGGCGCCCGTCCAGGTGAACACCGGAACCGGGGTGAACACCGGCGGCGGAGCGCGACGCGGAAGGTCGGCGGCGGACGCGGCAGCGGTGAGAGCCGTGAAGGCTGCGAGGGACGTAAGGATCTTGTTCATATGTCGGGTGCCGATCGGTGTGCCTAGTTGACTGCTAGATACCCTTTTCCCGCGCAGTTGCTGTAGCGACTAAGACACACCTGCAATTCCTCTATTCTGATCCAATCACGCCCTCGCATCATGAGGCGCGCCCCGCCATCCGCACGCTTTCACGTAAGTCCCTGGTGGGCAAACAGCCCTGCTGTCTCGGCCTGGCTTTCCTGGGTCGCACTACGCGCGTTACCCCCAAAGTTCACACCCTGACTGACTGCCGAAGGGATCCGCTTCGAGGGCGCTGCAGTCGGGCGCCTGGCTGGCCCGTGGGCGCAGTTCGGTGCCACCGAATAGGTCGCCCAGCGCACGGCGCCGGAACGGCGACCGCCGCCGCTGATGCTCGGGCCGGTCGTGGTTCACGCGGCAGCGCGGTGAGGCTCTTGCCCTTCCCGTCACGCCAGGTGCCAACCTCGGCATTCCGCCACCGCCCGTCGCCCAGGTGGGAAACCATGCGCCCATGCGGTCGTCCGCAGCCCTCGCAGGCGCCGCCGGCACGCCGGAACCGGACCATGGCCGACAGCTCGCGCCCGTCGATCGGGTAGGAACAGCGGTCTGGATAGCTCGGCGGCCATCGATCTGCCGGCTGTGGTCTGCGCCGCATTCGCGGTCGGCAGATCCGTACCGAGCCGTCAGGTGGCGCTGCCCTCTGCTAAGGCCGCCAGGACGTCCGAGAGGTTCCTCTCGGCTCTCTCGTGGACACGGTCCAGGGCACGCTGGGCCGCGAGCGCGCCGGTGCCCCCGGCGGCGATCAGGGCCAGCATGTCCCGATACGTACCCTCGCCGCCCTCGCGATCGACGCGAAGCCTGGCCAGGTTGTGGATGGTGCGCGTCCGCAGGTTGTCATCGAGCGCTCCCAGCAGGGTCCGAAATTCCGTATCGCGTGGCTGGCAGATGTAGGGGGCGATCATCAGGCCTGCCGCCTCGCGCGGATCATCCAGGCATCACGGTCCGCACGTGCCACGGCCAACTCCATCTGCAATTCCTCGACACGGGCATGCATCTCGCCGGCATCGACGGCGGTCTCGATTAAGAGTTCCTGAGCCTCGGCGAGCGCCGCGCGCAATTCCGCGTTCTCGGTCGCGAGCGCCAGGACCAGAGCCGTCGTCTCGTCGCTCATCCCTCAGCAACCCATCTGATCCACCGTGGACGCCGCCGCATCCGCGGCCAGCAGGTCGCTCGATCTGTTGCGACGGTCCTGTTTGCCCCTTCGAGCAGGGCCGCCGCCTACATTCCAGCCGACAACCTGCTCTCGCACCCTCGTGACCCGACGTTGGACGGACCCAGTGCGTACACGGGCCGACGGGGTAAGGCGCAACCCGATTCCGTCAGCGGCTGCCGAAAATTATTTTCGACCGCTGACCGCGCACGCCATTTCGACTTTCATACGCCGGCCGGATCGTAGGGGCTCCATTCAACGGAGCCACGCCGATGCCTCTCGCGAGGGACGGCGCCTGAAGGACAACCGCGGTCGCTACGTGCCGCCGGATCGGGGCGATCCGAACGGCGCGGAGGTTGGCTGGAAGGCCCCGGCCACGTTCCTGGAGCGGGCTGCCGAAGGATCGGCCGCCGACTGGGAGTAGCGGGGGGAGCACGAGGGGTTGGGTGCCAGCGGCTGATTGTGCGACGACCGTGTCGGGAGTCCATACCCCCGAGAGCGAGCGGGCTTCCGGCACCGGTGGCAGATCTGAGCGCCGAGGTTATCGAGCATCTGACGCTACATATGTCAGCGCTCCTCGGCATGTTGTGTTTCAACCGCCACAACGGTCTCTCAATAAAGAACCGCCGCGCGGAAGCGATATCAATTAAAGGCAATAAGAAGCGCGCCAGGTAGACACATCAGTATATTTTAGGCTTCTTGGACATGCTCACACCGTGAGCCCGGGATGGCGGTTCCGGAACGAAGCCAGGCGAAATGAAAGCGTCATGACGGGTCCGAGCAAGCGATACCCCTGGGAGAGCCCCTCCGAACTCGAAGCGCCTACGAATGTGACCTCCTCGACCGACACCCACCTGGCCAACGTGTTGAGGTTGGTCGGGCCTCTCGACGACATCGGTGGTGGAGGCGCTCCCACCCGTCGTTCCTCGCCACAGGATTGGTCGAAGCTGATCGAGCGGGTTCGGCATGCGGCCAATCACGCCCGCGAGGTCGAGGCGCAGGCTCAAGAACAGGAGCTGCGCGTCCAGGAGGTGCTCGACCGCGTCCGCGAAGATGTCCGCAACGCCGCCGAGCGGGTCCGAGTCGCTGAGGCGCGCACCGCTGAAATTCAGAGCCGTGCCGACGCCATGCTGAAGCTGGCCGACGAGAGGGTAAAGGCGGCCGAAGAGCGAGCGCGGATCGCGGAGGAGTGGCTCACACGCGTCTACGACACGATCGCGAGCGAGTTCACCCTTGAGCCGGATGTGAGGAGAACTGCGTGATGCCGAACTCAGCTCAGCGTCCTGCAATCACCGTCCGCCCGGCCGGACGTGATATCCCGGCCGACGATGCTTGGCGCAGCAGCTCCGAGCTGGCGGCCGGGCTGCAGTCCGTCAGCAAGATCGTACCCCTCTTCGTGGAGCCGGGCATCTCACCGCCAAGGCTTGCGGATGTCGGTCCTGGCGAAACCGACTGGCCTGCCGCGCTCGACCTGATCCGCGACGTTGGAGACCGCGTGCGCCGGGCACGCGATTTCGCGCAGGAGGTGTCCCGCCAGTCTCAGTCGATCATTCGCCGTAGCCTCAAGCAGACCGAGGAGGCCGAACGGCGCGCCGAGGCTGCCGAAGCTTCAGCGGCCGCGGCCATCGCCCGTGCCGAGAGGGCTGAGGAACTGGCTCGGCTGTCGGAAGCCAGGGCGAAGCTTGCAGAGAAGCAGGCAGAGGCCGCCAAGGCTGAAGAGGCTGAAGCTCAGCTATGGCTCAGGCGCGTGCATGCTTGCCTCAAGGACGAGTTCAAAGACCTGACCGAAGATCCGACCTGACCGTATCAACTGCCGTGAGGTGGCAGGGCATCGAACCGAGCCTCCGGCCCACCGTGGGCATCGGCGGCCGAACGATGCGAATTTTCGCTGCCGCCCGGTCCAGTGGCGCCGAGCGCCCGCGCTCGTTCGAGACAGCGGGTTGTGAGCGGCCATGGTCGTCGCCGCGTCCTCGAGGAAGGCGGCGATGACCGCCCGGTCCGCAATATGCGCCGCGGTTCGGAGTGATGCTGCGAGCTGGCGCAGCGCACGGTCTGCGCAAGGCGGGCGCGCGGCGGAGGAGGGCGCCACGGAGGCCGAATTGAACGCCTGGTTCGGATGGGCTGAGGGGAGCCGCGAGCGCGACCTACCTGCGCGGAGCCGACCGAGCGAAACTCGCCGAGCGGGTCGCAGAGAGGGCAGCAGCTCGAATGTCCATCTCCGCTTCTCCTGAACCGGTGCGGGGTTCGGAGCGAAAAGATCAATCCGAAAAATGGCTTGGAGAGGTGATGGCTCCCCGAGCAGGACTCGAACCTGCGACAAGGCGATTAACAGTCGCCTGCTCTACCAACTGAGCTATCGGGGATCACGGGGGGTGATCTACACAGCGTCGGTACGGCGCGCAAGGGCCTCGGGTGGATGTTTTGCATTTCGCGCGGGCTGCCTCGGGCGGCGCGAATGGAACCTCGGCAACAGCGTTGCGCCGGGGCCACGAGGCGGCCGCGCCACGAGGCTCAGGCTTCGCGTCGCGATGCCGGAGGACGCGCGGCGCCTGCGATCGATCGCCGGGGATGGGTCAAGGAAAAGTAGATGGGAGGACGTGACGTGGAGGCCTCGCCCGGTTGGCCACAAGCGTTTTGGAACAGAGACTTACGCCTCCCAACCCCTTCGAAGGCCTTTATGAAGTTCTTCAGCTTTTTGGCGGGTTTCCAAACCGCATCCCGCTGATCCGCGCCGTGGGAGCCTTCGCTAGCCGCAAATGCTAGAGCGCGCGAGCTGGCGTCGAGCGGCATCAGGTCGATGGCGATGTCACTAGCCTCCGAGTAGCGCCACAGCCGGTTGCCGGGCACGCACCAAGTTTTTGGCCACGGCGATCTGCGCCGCCTCAATCAGCGCTAGCATGTCTTTGGTCGCCTCGGGTGCCTTACGGTGGATCACATCGCCCATCGGCTCGCAGGGGCTCCGCAGCCCTGCTACCATCTTACAACTTGTCCCGGAGCACCCTGCCGATGCACTCGCTCGCCCTCATCCTGCCGATCGTCGTCAGCCTCGCCGTCCCGGCCGTCGCGCAGACGCCAGCCCCGTCCGCAGCGCAGGCCGCTCAGCGCGACCGGATGAAGAGCTGCAACGCAGACGCCGGCTCGCAAAAGCTCTCCGGCAGTACGCGCAAAGGCTTCATGTCCGACTGCCTCGCCGGCAAGGCTGCAGCGCCAGCGAAGGAACTGACACCACAGCAGGCGAAGATGAAAAGCTGCAACGTCGATGCCTCGGCCAAGAGCCTGAAGGGCGCCGAACGCCGGAGCTTCATGAGCACCCGCCTAAAGGGCTGACATCCAGACCAATGGCCGATACCCCTGACCAAGAGATCGAGGACTCCCCGCTCGGCGGCAGCGTCACCCGCGACGGCGTCACGGTGCAGGTTCATATCTACCGGTTCGCCGACACTGCGGACGAATGGACCCTAGAGGTCGTCGACCACGAAGGCGGGCAAACGGTCTGGACTGGCACCTTTGCGAACGATGAGGACGCCTTCGAGACCTTCGAGCATGCGGTCGCCAAGGACGGGATCCGCTCGTTCGCTGAGCAGCCGGTGGAGCACTGACCGAGTACCCGAAGGCGACGGGCAATTTGAAATGAGCCTCAACGCCTGGATCGCAGACCAGCCCCGAGCTGAAGCCCCCTCGTCCCCAAGTGATCCGACACGCCCTCACGGACTGGCTCGCCGGCCAGGACTACGTTCGGCACTACGAGGATCCTGGGGGCGTAAATTAATCAAACTTCGTGCGTTTCGCTAGGCGAATGGGTCTGAGCGCGTTTTGCAAGCTGCGCCAGATCAATTGCGGACGATATACTTTTCGGTTCGAGTGCTTCGTGAGGCCTTTTTGGCCTGATTGCTCGCCAGCTAACCAAAGCGTTGCCTGGATGCAACATTCCCGCAGCACCGCAGCGCCGTTGTGAATTCCACGTTGATCGCACGGATGGGCTGGCACACAGTGTTTTGGCACTGGGGGCATCGCAAAAGCGGGCCCGATGAGCCTGCACCAAAAAGCGGGCCGCAAAACAAGGTGTGACGCGATCGGCCCCGGCCCCGCGACCACACGATCCTCGGGTCTCGAAGCTTTTGGAGATATCTATGACGCTCTTGAAGAGCACCCTGCTTGCTTC
>NZ_VRUV01000302.1:0-5657 GCF_008039455.1 Methylobacterium sp. WL116 | reverse complement strand
CTGATCGGCCACGGCCTCGAGGTGACGGCGCCGTTCGGGGCCGCCCTGGCAGCCGGGCTCGTGGCCGATCGCGGCCTGTCGGAGGTCGCGGTCACCGCCGTGGGCCACCGCCGCGGCGAGGGCGTTCTGCGCCTGATGGCCGTCTGAGCGGCGGCCGTCGCGACAGTCTCCCCGATGCGCCTTCGGCAAGGGTCACTCCCACCCGCCGCCTCATCCTGAGGCGCCTGCCTCGGCGGCCCTCGAAGGGGGCCTCCCGCCGACGCGCGATCCCTCAAGGTCTCCTTCGAGGTCTCCTTCGCGGCGGCTCGCGCCGCACCTCAGGATCAGGGGGGTGGATGGGAGTCGGCCGCCACGGGTCGGCCGCTTCGTCCCTGCTTTCCGGTCCTACTTCGCCGCCGTCGTCAGCGGGCAGCCGCTGGCCTCGGCGGTGGCGAAGGCCTCCGGTCCGGGCACGGTGGCGAGCTTCCTGTAGAGGTCCCACTCGCCCTTGGATTCGGCGGGCTTCTTGACCTCGAACAGGTACATGTCGTGGACCATGCGCCCGTTCGGCAGCACCTTGCCGCCCTTGGCGAAGACGTCGTCGACCGGCATCGTGTGCAGCAGCGTGTTGACCGCCTCGGTCTCGTCGGTCCCGGCGGCCTTCACCGCCTTGAGGTATTGCAGCACCGCCGAATAGGTGCCGACGTGGATCATGTTGGGCATCTTGCCGGTGCGCTTCATGAAGCGCTGCCCGAAGGCGCGGGTCTCGTCGGTGAGGTCCCAGTACCAGCCCTCGGTGAGCGTCAGGCCCTGCGCGACCTTGAGGCCGAGACCCTTCACCTCCGCCAGGGTGAACAGCAGCGCCGCGAGCCGCTGCCCGCCCTCGACGATGCCGAACTCGGCGGCCTGCTTGATGCTGTTGGAGGTGTCGAGGCCGGCATTGGCCAGCCCGATCACCTTGGCGCCGGAGCCCTGCGCCTGGAGCAGGAACGAGGAGAAGTCCTGCGCCGAGAGCGGATGGCGGACGTTGCCCAGCACCTTGCCGCCCTTCGAGGTGACGTAGCGGGCGATCTCGGCTTCCAGCGAGTAGCCGAAGGCGTAGTCGGCGGTCAGCATGAACCAGGTGTCGCCGCCCTGCTGCACCAGGGCGCCGCCGGTGCCGACCGCGAGCGCGTGGGTGTCGTAGGCCCAGTGATAGCCGTAGGGCGTGCAGGCCTTGCCGGTGAGGTCGGCGGTGGCCGCGCCGGTGGTGATGGTGATCTTGCGCTTGTCCTTCGACAGGCCCTGGACCGCGAGCGCCACCGACGAGGTCGTCAGCTCCATGATCGCGTCGACGTTGTCGCGGTCGTACCATTGCCGCGCGATGCCCGACGCGATGTCGGGCTTGTTCTGGTGGTCGGCGGAGACGAGCTCGATCGGCGTCCCGTTCATCGAGCCGCCGAAATCCTCAACCGCCATCCGCGCCGCCTCGATCGAGGAGCGGCCGCCGAACTCGGCGTAGGTGCCGGACTGGTCGTTGAGGATGCCGATCTTCACGACCCCGTCCGAGAAGCCCTGCGCGGCGGCGGGTGCGGCGAGCGCGGCGAGCGCGACCGCCAGCGCGAGACGGACCTGTCCCTTGGTCATGCGTATCCTCCCGGAAGACGTGATCTTGTCGATCGGCCGCCGTTCGGGCGGTCCGGGGCGCATGCTAGGCGAAGGGCGGCCGCGCAACCACGGCGGGCGTAGCCCTCCGTGTTACGCTTTGCGCGGAGCTTCATTCTCGAGGAAGGGGCGGAGCGCCGCGAGGGTCGCGGCCGGGTTCTCCTCGGCCAGGAAGTGGCCGGACTCGATCTCGGCGCCGACCGCGTTCGGCGCCAGCGTCCGCCGCCACGCCGCGAGCGCCGTCTCCGGCTTGTCGCGATCCAGGTAGCGGCTGCTGGCGAGAACGAGGACCGGCATCGCCAAGGTCCGCCCGGCGGCGATGTCGGCCCGGTCGGCCGCGCGGTCGGGGCCGGCGCCCGCGCGGTAATCCTCGCACATCGCATGGATGCGCTCGGGCACGGACCAGGCCTGGGCATAGAGGTCGAGCGCGCGCGGGTCGAACGCCGAGAGGTCCTTGGCCGACGTCCAGCCGGCGATCAGCGTCCGGAAATAGCCGTCGGGATCCCTGCCGATCGCGGTCTCCGGGTTCGGGGCCGGCTCGGCGAGGAACGGCCAGTGCGGGTTGGCGCCCGGCGCGGCCTCGATCCGCTCCCACTGGACCGCCGTCGGCACGACGTCGAGCAGCGCGAGCGTCGAGACGCGGGCGGGCTGGTCCAGGGCGAGGCGGTAGGCCACCCGCGCGCCGCGATCGTGCCCGGCGAGCGCGAAGCGGACATGGCCGATCCGCTCCATCAGCGCGACGATGGCCCCGCCGATCCGGCGCTTGGAGTAGCCGTCGTGGGCCGGATCGCCCTCTGGAGCGGCCGACCAGCCGTAGCCCGGCAGGTCGAGGCAGATCACGCGGTGGTCGCGGGCGAGGTCGGGGGCGATGCGGTGCCAGAGCGCGTGGCTCTGCGGGAAGCCGTGGAGCAGCAGGAGCGGCGGCGCATCCGCCGGGCCGCCGACGCGGGCGAAGGCCTTGCCCCAGGCCGCCTCGGTCCACAGCGCCTCGAACCCGGGAAACAGATCGTCGCCACCGCTCGACATGGGCCTTGCTCCAACCTTCGCCGATCGCGACCCGCGGGTGGCGGCGTCGCGCGCCAGCGTCAAACGCGCTCAGGGGCGTCGGGCTCCGGCGGCGATGCGCCCACGCGCGGCAGGGAATGCGAATAAAATCTTAATCCCTGTCGTGGAGGGTCGCATCACGACTGATGGTGCCCGAATGCCCGTTCAAACCCTGGAAGAGCTCGCGAGGATCGACTCCGACTGGGTCTGGCAGACCGATGCCGCGCAGAACTTCACCTATCTGTCTCCCGAGGTGGAACGCTTCCTCGGCCGAACCGCCGGCGCGCTGACCGGCACGTCGCGGATGACGATCGCCGCGAACGGCGGCGACGGCAGCTTCTGGGAGCCCTACTTCACGGCGCTCGACCGGCGGCAGGCCTTCACCGGCTTCATCTATCCCTACGCCCATCCCGACGGCCACGTGCGCTGGTTCCGCATCAGCGGCGAGCCCGTCGTCGCGCCGGACGGGACCTTCTGCGGCTATCGCGGCACCGGCACTGACATCAGCTCCGAGGGCCAGGCGCGCAGTGCCCTCGCCGACGCGCTCGCGGAGCTGCGCACCTCGCACGCCAGCCTGGTGGAGCAGAACAAGCGCTTCGAGGCGGCGCTGAGCAACATGACCCAGGGCCTGTGCCTGTTCGACGAGGCGGCGCGCCTCGTCGTCTACAACCAGCGCTATTGCGAGATCTTCGGCCTGGCACCGGAGGCCCTGCGGATCGGGATGTCCCAGCGCGAGATCTGCGCGATGCTGGTGGCGGCCGGCTGTTATCGCGGAGGCACCACCGTCGACGTCCTGTGCGAGGGCACGCGCCAGGCCCTGCTCGACCCGGACCCGAAGCCGATCCAGCGCGAGCTCGCCGACGGCCGGATCCTCGCCGTGTGCTATCGGACGATCGAGGACGGCGGCTGGGTCTCGACCTTCGAGGACATCACCGAGCGCCGCCGCAACGAAGCGCGGATCGCGCACATGGCGCGCCACGACGCGCTCACCGACCTGCCCAACCGCACGGCGTTGCGCGAGCACGGCCTCAGCATGCTCGGCAAGCCGCGGCGTGCGGGCGAGACCACGCGGCTCGCGATCCTCTGCCTCGACCTCGACCGGTTCAAGGCGGTCAACGACACGCACGGGCACGGCGCGGGCGACGCGCTCCTGCGCGCGGTGTCCGAACGGCTCTGCGCGCGGGTCCGCACCGGCGACCTGGTGGCGCGCCTCGGCGGGGACGAGTTCGCGGTGCTGCACCGCGTCGCCGACGCGGCCGGCGCGCTGGCCCTGGCCGAGCGGATGATCGAGCTGGTGAGCACGCCCTACGATCTCGACGGCTACACCGTCGAGATCGGCATGAGCGTCGGCATCGCCATCGCCGACGAGGCGGCCGACGACATCGACCGCCTGCTCAAGAACGCCGACACGGCGCTCTACCACGCCAAGGGCAAGGGCCGCGGCACCGCCTGCCTGTTCGAGGCGGCGATGGACGAGACCGCCGAGGTCCGCCGCGCGATCGAGCGCGACCTCGCCGACGCCCTGAAGCACGGGATGTTCGAGGTGCATTACCAGCCGCTGGTCAACCTCGACAGCAACCGGGTCACCGGCCTGGAGGCCCTGGTCCGCTGGCGCCATCCGCAGCGCGGGCTGATCCCGCCGGCCACCTTCATCCCGGTGGCCGAGGAGACCGGGCTGATCGTCGCCCTCGGGGAATGGGTGCTGAACCGGGCCTGCCGCGACGCCGTCGCCTGGCCGGGCGGGATCAGCGTCGCCGTCAACGTCTCGGCCGTGCAGCTGCGCCACCGCACCTTCGCGCAGACGGTGCTGCTCGCCCTGGCCGCGAGCGGGTTGCGGTCCGACCGGCTGGAGCTCGAGATCACCGAGAGCGTCCTGCTCGACGACACCGAGGCCAACCTCGAGACCCTTCATCTGCTGCGCCGGACCGGCATCCGCATCTCGATGGACGATTTCGGGACCGGCTACTCGAGCCTGACCTACCTGCGCCGCTTCCCCTTCGACAAGATCAAGATCGATCGGTCTTTCGTCCAGGATGCCGGGAAGGCGACCGAGGCCGGGGCGATCATCCGCGCCTTGGTGAGCCTCGGCACCAGCCTCGGCATCACCACGCTGGTCGAGGGCATCGAGACCGAGGAACAGCTCGCCGCCGTCCGGGCCGAGGGCTGCCAAGAGATGCAGGGCTTCCTGTTCAGCCGGCCGCGCACGGCCGACGAGATCGCGGCGATGCTGACGGCCGCGCGCGACGAAGCCGCCGCAGCCTGAGACCGGCATATACAACTCCGGATTGTATTTACATCTTTCCTTAAGCCGAAACCCATACGGTAGGTTGCATAGCCGGTTTGCGATGCAAGCTCATGGGATCGCGTGCGATGGGAACGAGGGCGGGACGCGGGGGCGGAAGGCTGGCGGCCTGCCGCGGCGGAAACGCGGCGGTCGAGTTCGCGCTGGTCACGCCGCTCCTGCTGCTGCTGTTCGCCGGCATCTCCGCCTTCGGCATCTATCTCGGCGCCACGCACACCCTGCGCGATATCGCGGCGGAGGCGGCACGCGCCTCGGTCGCCGGCGTCAGCGACGGCGAGCGCGCCTCCCTCGCCCAGGCGGTGGTGCAGCGCAGCCTCGCCGCCAGCGCGATGTTCAAGGCCGGCAGCGTCGGGGTCTCGGTCGGCACCAGCCCGAGCGACGCCACCGTCTACACGGTCACGCTCACCTACGATTCCTCCGGGCTCGGGCTGAAGTCCCTCGGCAAGCTGGTCCCGCTGCCGCCGGACATCTTCACCAGCACGGTCAGCGTGCGCCGGGGCGGGCTGTGAGCCGCCGGGCGCGCGACCTGCGATCGGCCCGGGGCGGCTCGGTCGCGGTTCTGGTGGCGCTCGGGGCCACCGCGCTGATGGGCGCGGCCGCGGTCGGGATCGATCTCGGCATGGTGGTGCAGGCCAAGCGCAAGGCGCAGGGCGCCGTCGACATCGCCGCGATGCTGGCCGCCGCCGGC
>NZ_VRUV01000301.1:0-5681 GCF_008039455.1 Methylobacterium sp. WL116 | reverse complement strand
GGCGATCGCGCTGTCCTGGGAGGCCAGCAGCTCATCGGTCGGGGCGGCGTCGCTCATGGTGGAAGTCCTCTCCAATCGTCACGCCGTTGTCTCACCCACGACGCCCGCCGCGATCAAGCCGTCGATCGCCGCCGCGTCGTAGCCGGCCCCGCGCAGGATCGCGCGCGAGTGCTCGCCGAAGAGCGGTGCCGGGCCGTGGACCTTACCCGGCGTCGCCGAGAACTTCACCGGCAGCCCGAGCGTCGTCATCGTCCCGGCGCGGGGATGATCGACCGGGACCACCATCTCGCGGGCCAGCGTGTGCGGGTCGCGGTGCATCTGGTTGACGTCGAGCACCGGCCCGGCCGGCACGCCGCCCGCCTCCAGGCGCGCGAGCCACGCCTCGGAGGTGGCGCTGCGGAAGAACGGCGCCAGCGCCTCGGCGAGGGCGATCCGATGCTCCATGCGGCCGGCGTTGAGGGCGAAGCGCGGGTCGGCGGCGAGTTCCGCGGCGCCGAGCACGTCGAGCAGGCGCAGCCAGTTGGTCTGGTTGGCCGCACCGATGGTGATCCAGCCGTCTTCGGTCTCGAACGCCTCGTAGGGGGCATTCAGCGGATGGGCCGAGCCCATCGGCCCCGGCGCGATCCCGGTCGCCATGGCGATCGCCGACTGCCAGTAGGTCAGGGTGATGCCGGCCTCGAACAGCGAGGTGTCGACCACCTGGCCGAGGCCGGTCTTGAGCCGGTGCGTGTAGGCGGCGAGCACCCCCATCGCCGCGAGGATGCCGGCGGTGATGTCGGTGACCGGCGGCCCGCACTTCATCGGCGGCTCGCCCGGCCCGGCGCCGGTGACGCTCATCAGCCCGCTCATCCCCTGCGCGACGAGATCGAACCCGGCGCGCTCGGCGTAGGGGCCGGAGTGGCCGAAGCCGGAGAGCGAACAGTAGACCAGGGCGGGGTAGCGTTCGCGCAGGGCCTCGTAGCTCAAGCCCAGCTTCTCCATCGTGCCGGCGCGGTAGTTCTCGATCAGCACGTCGGCATCGGCGAGCAGGCGGTGCAGCACCGCCTTGCCGGCCTCGCTCTTGAGGTCGAGGGCGAGGCCGCGCTTGCCGCGGTTCATCATCATGTAGGCGGCGCTCTCGCCCTCGATCGCGGGCGGCACCGAGCGGCGGGTGTCGTCCCCGCCCGGGATCTTCTCGACCTTGATCACCTCGGCGCCCATGTCGCCGAGCATCAGGCCGCAGACCGGGCCCGCCATGATGTGGGCGAGCTCAACCACCTTGACGCCCGCGAGCGGGCCTTCGCGTCGGGTCTCCGTCATAGGCATCCCCTCAGCGCGCCGGAAGGGTCGCCCCCGGCGGGACGAGACCGGCCTCGGCCGGCTCCACGAAGGGCCGCTCGGGATGCATGGTGAAGGCGGCGGCCGCGCCGAGCAGGCACAGGCCGATCGAGCCCGCGAACGGCAGCGTCCAGTCGCCGGTCGCGTCGACGATGAGCCCGAACACGATCGGCGAGACGATCGCCGCCACCGCCGACCCGGTGTTCATCAGCCCGCTCGCAGTGCCGGCGAACTTCGGCGCGATGTCCATCGGCACCGACCAGATCGGCCCGATCACCAGCTCGGCGAAGAAGAAGCCCGAGGACAGCAGCAGCGCGACGTAGGTGAGGTCGCGGGTGAAGAACACGCCGGTCAGGCTCGCCGCCGCGCCGAGAAAGCCGATCACGACGATCGAGAGGCGCGCGAGCTTGAGGTTGCCGGTCTTCTCGAAGATCCGGTCGGAGAGCACGCCGCCCAGCGTGTCGCCGACGACGCCGGCGAAGAACACGCCCGAGGCGAACAGCGCCGAGTTCTTCAGGTCGAGGCCGTAGCTCTGCTTAAAGAAGCTCGGCAGCCAGCCGAGGAACAGCCACAGGGTCCAGCCGTAGCAGAAATAGGTGATCGTGACGGGCAGGATGCGCCTAGTCAGCGCGCCCCACGGCACCGACTGCTTGGCGCCGACCTTGCGCGGGGGCGGCAGCTGGTCGAGCTCGGCTCGGGTGATCGACTTGTGGTCGGACGGGTCGTCGCGGAAGTACAGGTACCAGACCACGACCCAGACGAAGCTGATCGCGCCGAGGATGACGAAGCTCGAGCGCCAGCCGAAATGGTAGATCAGGAAGGCGACGATCGGCGGCGCGACCGCGTTGCCGAGCCGCGCGAAGGCGTGGGTGATGCCCTGCGCGAAGCCGCGCCGTCCGGGCGCGGTCCAGTTCTGCATGGCGCGGGTGGCGGTCGGGAAGGTCGCGCCCTCGCCGAAGCCCAGCAGCACGCGGGCGAGGAACAGGCTGACGAGGCCGCCGACGAACCCGGTGAGGATCGTCGCCGTGGCCCAGATCAGGCCGCAGACCAGCAGCGTGCGCCGCGCGCCGAACTTGTCGCCGACCGAGCCGCCGATCACCTGGAAGATCGCGTAGGGGTAGGCGAAGGCCGAGAGGATCAGGCCGAACTGGGTGTTCGACATGCCGAGATCCTTGATGATCACGGCGCCCGCGGTGGCGATGTTCACGCGGTCGAGATAGGTGATGAAGTACATCAGGCAGAGCAGGAACAGCACGCTGTTCGTGGCGCTCAGGCGCTTGATCATGGCGTCGATCCTCCGGCAGGATTTTTGTCGCAGCCGCCTTGTGGCGGTCCTCGCCGGCACCCTGGCCTCGCGACCGGATGCGACGTTTCGCATTACGTATTCAGTACGCTCGGCCGATGCCGGAGTGCAACCGTCGGTGACAAAGACCCGGTTTTTTCCGCAGGCGCAATCCACCGCGACGTCGGCCGACGGCGGCGTCGGGATGGCTCGGGCAGCGCGAGCGAGGCGGGGGCGGGTCGATCGCACCCGTGGCGGGCCGAGCACGGCACCGGACTGCGCGTCCCTCGCGCCGGGCTGAGGCAGAGACCGCGACGGTCGCATCTCGCCGTCCCCGCTCGCCCTTCTCGCCGTCGGCTGGGGGCGAAACGAAAAACGGGGGCCGAAGCCCCCGTGCTAATCCGTGACGATGGTGGAGGGTTCAGGCCGTGGCGGCGCGCATGCCGTCGTTCGCGGCCGGGGTGGCCGACGGATCGAGCACCTTGCCGCGCGGGCCGACCCAGGTGCCGACCCACTTGCGCTGCCACAGGAACAGGCAGCCGAGCACGATCCCGGCGAAGACGGCGTAGACGACGAAGCCGGTGGCGAAGGCGCCGGTATACTGCTTCGAGAAGCCCATGACGTTCGGCAGGATCGCGCCGCCGAGCGCCCCGATCTCGCCGATCATCGAGCCCGACACCGCGGTGTTGGTGGGGTAGCGCAGCGGCACGAGCTGGAACAGCGCACCGTTGCCGGCGCCGAGCGCGGCGAAGCAGAGCATGAACAGGATCGTGGTCGCGGCCAGCGACGGCGTCGCGGTCAGCGCCAGGAACGAGGCGATCGAGGCGAGCAGGACGACCGAGAGCACGGCGATGCCGCCGAGGCGGTCGGCGAAGTAGCCGCCGAGGATGCGGATGCCCGAGCCCATGAAGGCGGCGAGCATGGTAAGCCGGCCGGCCTCGACCTTGGTCACCGCGAACTGCTCGTAGAAGAACGTCGGCAGGAAGTTCGACAGGCCGATGAAGCCGCCGAAGGTGATGACGTAGATCAGCGAGAAGGCCCAGCCGTCCTTGGTGAACAGGCACGAGATGTGGTCCTTGAAGGACTGGTGCTCGAGATCCGGGGGCTCCTTGGCGAGGACGATCATCACGATGAGCGGGATCGCCATGACGCAGCCGGCAAAGCCGTAGACCGCCTGCCAGCCGTAGGCCTGGGCGAGCGGCGGCGCGAACAGCACGGCGAGCACGGTGCCGGAATTGCCGGCGCCGGCGATGCCCATCGCGAGCCCCTTGTGCTCCGGCGGGAACCAGCCCGAGCCGAGCGACAGGGCCACGCCGAACGAGGCGCCGGCGATGCCGAGCAGCACGCCCATGGCGAGCACGTCGTTGTAGCTGGAGATGAAGAAGAACCCGTAGGCCATCGCCAGCATGATGACGCTCATCTCGGTGATGGCGGCGTTCTTCCGGCCGATGTACTGGGCGAGCACCCCGAGCGGGAAGCGCATGATCGCGCCGGCGAGGATCGGCAGCGAGATCATGAACCCGGTCTGGGCCGGCGAGAGCTTGTAGGTCTCGGTGATGAACGGCCCCATGGCGCCGTTGAGGACCCAGATCGCGAAGCAGAAGTCGAAGTAGAGGAAGGCGGCGAACAGCGTCGGGGGATGTCCCGACTTCATCACGGTCTTGAAGGAGGCCATCGTGGGTGCTCGTCTTGATCGGGCGGGCGCTCGGGCGCAGCCGCTCATGCCGGAGGAACCGGACTCACACCGTCCGCATTGCGAGGCTTCGTTGCCCAGCGTGCCGCGCATGGCGCAGCGCACCACCCCAAGCAGCAACCGTGCCAGACGCGGACGCGACGCCGGATGCCCCCGGCCTGATGAACCGGCGCTCCGGAGGGTCGAACCTTCGGGGTGCAATGGGCCCGGCGACGGGACGGCATGCGGCCGTCCCGCGAGCACCCGGTGCCGGGTTTCAGGGCAACGATGCCTGGGCAGGATGCGATCGCCGAAATCCGCCCAATCCACGGGCATCCCGTGCGGGTGCATGGCCCGCGGATCAACCGATCACGTCTCCGAGATCGGATGCCGGATCGCAGCCTCAATGGCAGGTGGTGATGGTCTTCACGATCCAGCCCTGCTCGGGCTGCCACAACTTGCGGCGGGCACGCGTGCAATCCGGCGGCGCGGTCCCCGCCGTCCAGGCGGCCTTCGGCTCGGACGCGTCCGGCTCGACGGTCTGGACCGGGCGCGGGCGCTCCGGACGCTTCGCGGCGTCCCGGGCGACGGCCGGGACCGCGACGACGCAGGCGAGCGCCAGGAGCGACGCCGCGAGGCGCGCGCGCAAGTTCGAAGCGGATGACACGGGTCGATGTCCGAAGATGGTGTGATCTGCGATACTGTTGGCGCCAAGAGGGGCGACAAATCAATCGCGTCTCCGCAACTTGTCCCCGCTCTGCCGGGAACGATCGGGCATGGTAAAGGGCGGGTGCCGACGGGCGCCCGGATGCTGCCGTCCAGCTCTCGCCTCGCGTTCCGGCCACGCGCCCGCTCTACACTGCAGATCTCGCGACCCCGCAGATTCCGGGAAGACGAGAGCGCGCTCGGGGCCGACCGTTGCAAGGAATCGACGGCACGCGATGAAACGGCGTCCGGGACGCTGCGGAGGATGACGCGACGGGCCGGGACTTGCTAAGCCTTGGATCGTCACCACCGGATCGCGGCCGCCGCTGCACGACCGCGTGACTCAAGGTTCCGTGCCGGCCCCGCGCCGACCCGGGGACCTCGGATCAAGGACGTTTCGAACCGCCATGTCGAATACCCTGCGAAGCCTTCTGCTCGTCGGCGCGATGACCAGCCTCGCGAGCCTGTCCGCGACCGCGCCCGGTCACGCCCAGGGACGGGGCGCCCTCGCCTCGAGCGCCATCGACGGCGTCGGCGACGACGACCGCCTGTTCCAGGACCAGACCGGCGCGCTCTACCGCCTCCGCGCCGGCCGCTACGAGCCCTATGCCGGCCGCGTCGAGTTCGGCCGCGCCGTTCCCGATCGCGCCGCGACGTCCGAGCGCCGCCTCGCCCCCGAGCGCCAGCAGCTCGCCGAGCGCCCGC
>NZ_VRUV01000300.1:0-5687 GCF_008039455.1 Methylobacterium sp. WL116 | reverse complement strand
GGCCCGCTAAGCGGGTCGGGAGAGGGGAGCGACGGTGCCTGAAAGGGCGCTCCCCTCTCCCGACCCTCGCTGACGCGAGGCCCACCCTCCCCCGCTTAAGGGGGGAGGGAAGACCCGCGGGCGGTTGAACCGGATGCGTGCGTCCGGCCGGCGTTCGACCGCTCAGCCCGCGTTGGCCTTCGGCGTCAGCTTCAGGATCCGTCCGTCCGGGCCGTCGGTGACGGCGTAGACCGCGCCGTCGGGGCCGACGCGCACGTCGCGGATGCGGGCGTCGAGGGGAACGCGCTCCTCGGTGACGACCTTGTCGCCGTCGCGCTTCAGCACCACGATCCCCTCGCTGACGAGGCCGCCGACGAGGAAGTCGTCCGTCCAGGCGGGAAACAGCGTGCCGGTGTAGAGCGCCATGCCCGACGGCCCGATCACCGGATCCCAGTAATAGACCGGCTGCACCGTGCCGGCGGCCTGGGTCACGCCCTCGCCGAGGGGCTCGCCGGAATACTCGATGCCGTAGGTCGCGACCGGCCAGCCGTAGTTGAGGCCGGGCCGCGGACGGTTGAGCTCGTCGCCGCCGCGGGGCCCGTGCTCCACGGTCCAGAGCCGGCCCTGGCCGTCGAGCGCCGCCGCCTGGACGTTGCGGTGGCCGTAGGACCAGATCTCGGGCTTGGCCTTGTCGCTGCCGTAGAACGGGTTGTCCTTGGGGGCTTGGCCGTCGGCGTCGATGCGGAACACCTTGCCGAGGCCGCTGGCGAGGTCCTGGGCCTGGACGCGCGTCGCCTTGTCGGAGCGCTCGCCCACGGTGACGAACAGCTTGCCGTCGGCGGCGAAGACCAGGCGCGAGCCGAAATGCTTGTCGCCGTCGTAGGTCGGCATCTGCCGGAAGACGACCTTCACGTCGTCGAGCTTCGCCCCGCCCTTGCCGTCCTGGACGAGCTTGGCCTTCGCCACGGTGGTGCCGTTGCCCTTGTCGCGGGGCTCGCTGTAGCTGAAGAACACCAGCCCGTCGGTGGCGAAGCCGGGGCTCAGGGCGATGTCGAGCAGGCCGCCCTGGCCGCGCGCGTCGACCTTCGGCACGCCGGCGATCGCCGGGCCGACGGTGCCGTCCTTGGACACGATCCGGATCTTCCCGGCCTTCTCGGTGACGATCATCCGGCCGTCCGGCAGGAACTCCATCGCCCACGGGCTCGCCAGCCCCTTCGCGACAGTCGCGACCTCGACCTTCGTGGCGTCCGCCGGCTTCGGGGCGCGGGTCTGGTTCGGCAGCAGCGGCTTGTAGCCGGTGTTCGGCGGGGCGGTCTCGGCGGGGGTGTCGCCGGCGCTCTTCGCCGCGGGTGCGCTGAAGGCGTCGCCCTCGATGCGGGACGGCCGCTGGGCGGCGCTGTCCTCGGCGAAGGCACCCGGTGCCAGCGCGACCGCCGCCACGGTGGCGAGCGCGAGGGATCGGAAGCGCGGCACCTGCAAAAATCCTGTCACCGTCAAGAATCCTCCTGGATCGGGTCGGCCGCACGCGCGGCATCGGTCTGGCGTGCTCGGTCACATGGGGCGGGGGCGCCGCCAAAGCGAGCGCGGGACGGCCGGAGCCGCCGCGTCCGCTGCGCTGCGGACCGAATCGCCATGAACCGGGTGGGCAGCCGGCATGCGGTCCGGTCGACCGCCTTGACCGCAGCACGGCGGGTCGCCAATTCTTCCTTCACCGATCGGCGGGCGGCCTGCTGCAGGCGCTCGTGCGGTCCTTGAGAAGGGTATTTTCCGATGGCGACGGTGAAAGTGACCGACGCGAGCTTCGAGCAGGACGTCCTCAAGTCCGTCGAGCCCGTGGTCGTGGATTTCTGGGCGGAGTGGTGCGGTCCCTGCCGGCAGATCGGTCCGGCGCTCGAGGAGATCGCGTCCGACATGCAGGGCCGCGTGAAGATCGCAAAGGTGAACGTGGACGAGAATCCCGGCATCGCCTCGCAGTACGGCATCCGCTCGATCCCGACGCTGCTGCTGTTCAAGAACGGCGAGCGGGTCGACCAGAAGGTCGGCGCGGCGCCGAAGGGCGACCTGTCCCGCTGGATCAGCGCGCAGACCGCCAACGCCTGACGCGGCGACCGATCAGGACGAGCCCGCCTCCTCACGGAGGCGGGCTTTTTCGTGCGCGTCGGTTTTTTCGGCGCGTCGGACGGTGCGCGCAAAAAGAAAGCCCGTCCGTGAGGCCGGGCTGTCTCGCGTTTCGAAACCCAATTCGAATGATCGGAGCCGACCCCGGGCTCTGAGCGGCCCGTGGGTCGGAGGTCGGATCCTAGTACGAGCCGAACTTGTAGTTCAGGCCGGCGCGGACGACGGCGAACTCGGTGTCGTTGCGGCGGGCGACGTAGCCCGGAGCGAAGAACACGGCGCCGGCGGCGTTGGTGGCGTAAGCGCCGTTCAGACGGTTGTTCTGATCGAGGTTCACGTAGAGGGCTTCGACCTTCACCGTCACGGCCGACGAGCGGAAGAAGTTCAGGAACGAGTCGGTCGGGAGGGCGTACTCGACGCCGCCGCCGGCGGTCCAGCCGGTCCGGAAATCGTCACGGCTGCTGTTCGGCAGGCCGAACTCGCGGCCACCGCCGGCGCCGTAGGCGAAGCCGCCGGTGCCGTAGAACAGGGCCTTGTCGACCGCGTAACCGATGCGGCCGCGCACGGTGCCGAAGAAGTCGAGGCTGGAGATGCCGTTCGGGCTGAACGCCTGGACGCCGGGCGCGAGGGCGAACCCGGGGGTGACGACGTAGCGGTTCCGGTTGCGACCGAAGTCGACGTACTGGGCGTCCGCCTCGATACCGATCACGACGCCGGAGCCCGGGGTGAACTGGTAGTTGTAGCCGACCTGGCCACCGCCGGTGAACCCGTCAGTGGAGTTCGAGCCGCCGAAGGCGATCTGGGTCGGGACGGCGGCCGCGACGGCGGTGCCCGGAGCCACGTTCACGACGGTCGCGCCGGAGCGGTCGTTCGCGTCGAAGCCGTAGCCGGCGTTGATACCGAAGTAGAAACCGGTCCAGGTGAAGACCGGCACCGGCGTGAACACCGGCGGAGGCGCGCGGCGCGGCAGGTCGGCGGCCGAAGCGGCGGCGGTGAGCGCCGTGAAGGCGGCCAATGACGTCAGAAGCGTTTTCATGTTTCTTTGATCCCCAGCGTGTTGCCCGATCGATGCTGAGGATAAGTGATTTCCCACGGCCAAGATGTAACATCCGGGCCACAGCTGCCTGGTGTCTGCATTGTTGCGCCGATCGCGTGTGCTGTGCAGCAGAATAAGTCTGAGGTTTACCGCAGATCAACGCAAGGTCAGGTCGGCGGCGTGCCGTTGGCGGTCAGGACGGCGCCGACGAGGTAGAGCGAGCCGCAGATCAGGATCCGCGGCGGCTGCTCGAAGGCGATGTCGGCGACCATGGTCAGCGCCGCCTCGATGCTCGGCGCGATGCGCGCGCTGAGGCCGACCTGGGTCGCGATCTCCTCGACCTCCTCGGCGGGCCGCGCGGCCATCGATCCGGCGATCGGCACCGCGATCAGCGCGCGCGCCAGCCCGACGAAGTGGCGCAGGAAGCCCTCCGCGTCCTTGGTGCCGAGCAGGCCGACGATCAGGACCAGCGGCACGTCGCTGCGCTCGCCGAGGTCGGCCAGCGCCGTCGCGAGGATGCGTCCGCCGTCGATGTTGTGGCCGCCGTCGAGCCAGAGCTCGGAGCCGGGCGGCACCAGGGCCGCCAGCCGTCCGCGGGCGAGGCGCTGCATCCGGCCCGGCCAGTCGACGTTGCGCAGGCCGGCTTCCACCGCGCCGACGCCGATGTCGCCGAAGCCCGCCGCCCGCAAAGCCGCGATGGCGGTGCCGGCATTGGTGAACTGGTGGCGGCCGACGAGCTTGGGGCGCGGCAGGTCGAACAGGTCGGTCTCGTCCTGGTAGACGAGGCGGCCGCTGTCCTCGTGGACCGAGAAATCCTGGTTGCCGACCCAGACCGGCGTGGCGCCGACCGCCGCGGCGCGGCGGCACAGCACCGCGTCCGCCTCGGCGTAGTCCTGGGCCGCGATCACCGCCGGGCAGCCGCGCTTGAAGATGCCGGCCTTCTCGATCGCCACCAGCTCGACGGTGTCGCCGAGATACTCGGCATGGTCGCGCCCGATCGGCGTGACGACCGCCGCCGCGACCGTGTCGATCACGTTGGTCGCGTCCACGCGGCCGCCCAAGCCCACCTCGAGCAGCAAGACGTCGGCCGGCGCCTCGGAGAACAGCAGCAGCGCCGCCGCGGTGGTGATCTCGAACACCGTGATCGGGTCGCCCGCGTTGGCGGCCTCGCAGCGCGCGAAGGCCTCGGCGAGCCGGTCCTCCGGGACGTAGTGGCCGCCGCCGATGCCGCCGAGCCGGATGCGCTCGTGGAAGCGCACGAGGTGGGGCGAGGTGTAGACGTGCGCGGCCAGGCCCCCGGCCTCCAGGATCGCCCGCATGAACGCGATGGTCGAGCCCTTGCCGTTGGTGCCGCCGACGTGGATCACGGGCGGCAGCCGGCGCTCGGGGTGGTTCAGGCGCGCGAGCAGGCTCTGGATCCGGCCGAGCGACAGGTCGATCGTGCGCGGGTGCAGGGCCAGGAATCGCGCCATCAGCGCATCGGAGGAATCCATGGGCGTGCGGCGCGTCAGGCGGGTTCGAGGATCGGTGCGGATGCGGCCGGCGCCGGCGCGGCGGGCGGGCTCACGTTCATCAGCAGGCCGCAGATCCGCACGATGGTGTCCTTCAGCGCGTGGCGGTGGACGACCTGATCGAGCATGCCATGCTCGAGCAGGTACTCGGCGCGCTGGAAGCCGTCGGGCAGCTTCTCCCGGATCGTCTGCTCGATGACGCGCGGGCCGGCGAAGCAGATCAGGGCGCCGGGCTCGGCCAGGTGCACGTCGCCGAGCATCGCGTAGGAGGCGGTGACGCCGCCGGTCGTCGGGTTGGTCAGCACGACGACGTAGGGAAGCCTTGCCGCGCGCAGGCGCCGGATCGCCACGGTGGTCCGCGGCATCTGCATCAGCGAGAGGATGCCCTCCTGCATCCGAGCGCCGCCCGAGGCCGCGAACATCACGTAGGGCGTGCGCTTCTCCAGCGCCGTCTCCGCGCCGCGGATGAAGGCCTCGCCCGCCGCCATCCCGAGCGAGCCGCCCATGAACGCGAAGTCCTGGACCGCCAGCGTCATCGGCTGGCCGCCGACCCGGCCGAACCCGACCTTGAACGCATCCTGCATCCCGGTCTTGGTGCGCGCCTCCTTGAGGCGGTCGGCGTAGCGCTTCTCGTCGCGGAACTTGAGCGGGTCGACGGCGACCTCCGGCAGCGGCACGTCGATCCAGGTGCCCTCGTCGAACATCATCTTGAGCCGCGCGCTCGCGCTCATCTTGAGATGGTGCTCGGAGCCGGGGATGACCCAGTGGTTCCCCTCGACTTCCTTGTGGAACACCATCTGCCCGGTATCCGGGCATTTCACCCAGAGGTTCTCGGGCGTCTCGCGCTTGAACAGGGTCTTGATCTTGGGGCGCACGACCTCCGAGATCCAGTTCATCGGTTCGACCATCATGAAGCGCCCGTCCGGTTCGATCGGGCCGACATCGTCGATCGGCCCCGCGTAGCTCAGGCTTGCATATCGGGGCCGGTGCCCCGGTCGGCCAGTGCCGTCGGCGTCAGGCCGCGCGGGCCGAGGCCGAGCGCACCC
>NZ_VRUV01000002.1:0-56458 GCF_008039455.1 Methylobacterium sp. WL116 | reverse complement strand
CTCGCGGGCGGCGCGGGCGGCGTTCGCGGTGGCCGTCGCCGCGCGAACGATGGACGCACGCGCTCCGGATGCCGCCCGACGCATCGCCGCCATGTTGGAGCTGATCGAGGCCGCGACGGCATCCTGTGATTTCCGCACCGCCGCCTGCGTCGCCTCCACGGACTTCTGCGCGGAATCGGCGGCCTTGCGCATCGAGGCGTTCGCCGAGACCCCCGCCGCCCTGTTGGCCGCGGCGATCTTGGTCTCGGCCCGGTTGGCGGCCTCCGCGGCGTCGGTGACGAGCTTCCCGATCATGTCGGCGGATTGCTTCGGGGCACCCTTCACCGCCGCCTTCGAGGCCTGCATCGCGAGCCGGGCCGCCTCACGGGCCGCATCGGCGGCCTCGTTCGCCTCGCGCCCGGCCTCCCGCATCGTCGCCGCGGCATCCGTGGAAGGTGCCATCGGCGTTTGCGCCATCGCCGTCGTTATCGTCGTCAGGGCGAGGAAGGTCGCAGTCAGTACCGTCGTCGTTCTCATGTCGCGATCCATTCGTGGTGTGGGGTGTAGACGGCAGGGCGGGCCTGCCGACGGGGGCGTTCTCAATCGACCTGCGGGGTTTTGGAGGCGACGCCCCAATAGGCGTCCGCCTTCGCCGTCTGCAGGGCGAACGGCTCCGCCTTGACGAACCGGCCCTCGACGATACGCGGAGCCTGGTCCATGGCGTCCTTGGTCGTATCGAGGACGAGGATGTTCAGGTTGGGCGAGACCTTGAACCGGTCCCACGGGACCGCGACGTGGCGTTCGCCGAGGCCGAAGACGCCGCCGCGAGCGACGACGAGGTAGGCGATCCCGCCGCCCTCGGGCCCCATGACGATGTCGTCCACGCTGCCGAGCGCCACGTTGTTCGGCGTGCGCACCTCGCTCCCGAGCAGGTCGTCCGACCGGAAGGCGACGGACCGGCTCACGACCGGCCGCGCCAGCGAGAGCTCCTGCTCGCGGAAGCCCAAGGCGTTCGCGACCCGGAGGTCCCGGCCCTGAATGCCGGTCTTGTACCGGTCGTAGCTGGCCTGGATCTGGACCAGCACGTCCTCGCACGGCTGCTGCCTGCCGTGGCGCGCCAGGATGTCGGCGGCGGAGAGGAGCACCCGGACCTCGTATCCGGGACGGGCGTTTGCGTACCCCATCATCGCGGACGCGGCGCCCATCGCCATGCCGTTGTTCCCGGCCAAGCCGCCGAACAAGTATCCGCCGAGGGGATAGCCGTATCCGTAGCCCGACCCGCCGAGCCAGTAGCCGTCTTTCTCCATCCGGGCGTCGAAGGCCTTGAGGTGGTCGAGGCAGGCCTGCGCCGGCTTGGCATCCGTCTCCGCCATGGGTCCGGCCTTCGGCTCCTCGGCGGCCCGGAGCGGGGCCATCAGGGAGAGCGAAACGACCGCCCCGAGGGCGATGGATCTGGCTGGCCGTTGCATGTTCGTGTTCCGGGTTGTCGGGCGCCCAAAGACTGCTCGCCCCGTTCATCCCCCGGGTTTGCCCCTTCGGCCCCCTCGATACTTTGTTCTGGATCAAGTCCGGCCCACGTCGGTGGGTGAAGGCGCCTTGTCAGGCGCCGACGGCCCGCACGTCCTCCTCGTTCGCGCCCGGTGGCTGGAGGAGGTGGGCGAGCGCCTGGAGGCTTTCCGTGATGTGCGTGAGCACCGTCCGTATCCTCGGCGTGTCGCGATTGTCCTTGTGGACCAGCAGGAGGATGTCGGCGCTGGGCGGTTCCGTCGGCACGTCCATACGGATCAGCCTGGGCTCGTCGTCCCCTCGGAAACGGGCGAGGCAGGCCAGCCCGCCGCCGCTGGCAGCGGCCTGCACGGCGGCCTCGTGGCTGCTCGTCTGCAGGACGACACGGGACATCGAGGCCATCTCGGTCAGCCAAGCCGACTGCGTCATCTCCTGGCTGTCCTCCATCTGCGTGATCAGGTGATGGTCCGGGCAGCCCTCGGCGAAGTTCAGGTCGCCCCGTTCCCTGATGTAATCCGACGTGGCGTAGAGGCCGAAGGCGATGCCGCCGATGCGCCGCACCACGAGGTCGTTCTGCTCGGGCTGCCGCATGCGGACCGAGATGTCCGCCTCGCGCATCGCCAGGCTGAGTTCCCTCGGGTTGGGGATCAGCTCGATCATGATGTCGGGATGCCTGGCGTGCAGGCCGGCGAAGCTCGGTGCCAGCAGGTGCGCGGCCATCGTCTCGGCGCAGGTCACCCGGACCAGCCCCCGCAGACGGCTGTCGCGGCCGGTGACATCCCGCTCAAGGGCCAGGGCCTCGGCTTCCAGACGCTCGGCCTTCTCGCGGACTTCCTTCCCGGCCAGCGTCGGCACGTAGCCGTCGGGGGTCCGGTTGAGCAGGCGCACCGCAAGGGTCGCCTCCAGCGAGTTCAGGCGCCGTCCCACGGTCGATTGCGAGACGTGGAGCACCTTGGCGGCGCTTGAAAGGCTGCCGTGCCGGACGAGCGTCAGAAAAAATCTCAGGTCGTCCCAGTCCAGCATGTGCTCCCCGCGATCCGTTTTCGCATTCCTCCTCGTCAGCTTTGGTGGCCGACTTCGTCGCGGATGAGCCTATGCTGAATGGCAGGAAATAACCACGCAGGAAATATTTTCGCCATCCGAGAATTCTCCTGGCCACTATTTCCTTCCTGGAGAATTCGATGGCACCACCACCCGTCAAACCAGGTCTTGGAGCCGCCGCCCCCATCGACAAGCGCGAACTCCAGACGGTGATCCACCAGGGCAAGGCCGACCCGACCGCCGTCCGGACCCTGCGCTGCCGCACTGTGGCGCAAGGAAGGCTGAGCCAGCTCAATTACATCCGGGACCTGCCGCCGCAGCCGGTGACGGAGCACGCGCCCGAGGGCCCGCTCGGCGAGGCCGCCGCCCCGAACGCCTCCGAGGCCCTGCTCGCGGCCCTCGGCTCATGCCTTTCCATCGGTATCCACGCCAACGCCCTCGCCCAGGGCATCCGGATCCGCTCGCTGGAACTCGACGTCGAAGCCGACATCCACATGACCTCGGTCTGGGGCGGCGGCGACCGGCAACCGAGGACCATCGGCTTCGAGAGCATCCGGGTGTCGGTGAGGATGGACGCCGATGCGTCCCGAAAGGCACTGGCGGCGCTCGTCAGGCATACGGTTCTATGGTCGGCAGTGGCGAACACCCTTCACAACCCGGTCCATCTCGACATCGCGCTCGCACCCGCCGCAGCCGCCTGAAACGAGGCCGGACATGACCGTCACATCGTTCCTTTCCGCGTTGGGACAGCGCCGCGCGAGACCTCGGACAAGAGTGGAACCGCCTCCGATCCTTGGTTCGCCGCCCGCCGTGTTCCACGACCGGGACGTGCACGGGGTGGTGATCCTCGATCGGCTTGCCACGGAGGCGAAGGCGCATGCGGCCGCGTTGGCCCTGAGCGAGGAGCGCCTCCGCTTCACCCAGGAGGCCGGACGCATCGGTTCCTGGACCCTCGACCTCGCGACGATGTCGCTCGACGCATCGGAGGGATGCAAGGCGAACTTCGGACGCGATCCCCTCGCACCCTTCACCTACGAGGCCTGGATCGAGGGTGTCCACGCGGAGGACAGGGGACGCATGCAGGGAGCGGTCTCGGCGGCCATCGCCGGGGACACGCAATACGACCACGAATTCCGGATCACCTACCCGGACGGGGCGGTCCATTGGATACACGCCCGCGGGCATGCCTCCTACCGAATGGACGGGACGGCCCTGACCATCGCCGGCATCTCGCTCGACATCACCGACCGCAGGAGGGTCGAGGCGCACCGCGACCTGCTGGCGAAGGAACTGGCCCACCGGGTCAAGAACACCCTCGCGACGGTGCAGTCCATCGTCCGCCAGACCCTCCGCAGGTCCGCCTCCCTGGAAGAGGCCGAGACCATCCTCGACGCCCGCATCCTGGCGTTGTCGGCCGCGCACGACGTGCTTATCCGCGACACCTGGGAGGGGGCGACCCTTGGCGAGGTCGTCGGCGTCGCGCTGCGCCCATTCGGGACAGACCAGGAGGGGCGCTTCACGTGCCGGGGGCCCAGCGTCCAGCTCGCCTCGCGGGTCGCGCTGGCCTTCGCCATGGCCCTCCATGAACTCGCCACCAACGCCGTCAAATACGGAGCCTTGTCCACGGCGGCCGGAAGCGTCCTGCTGACGTGGGACATCCTCGAGGTCGACGGCTTGGAACGGCTGCGTTTCACCTGGGAGGAGGCGGGGGGACCGGCCGTTGCCCCGCCGACCAGGGCGGGCTTCGGGTCTCGTATGATCGAACGCGCCCTGGCGGTCGAGATCGGCGGGACCGCCGAGATCGATTACCGCCCGGCCGGCATCCTCTTTTCGGCCACGGCGATCCTGAGCGAGATCCTGCGGTTCGATTGAGTGGCGGACACAGATCCTTGGTCTCGGGATGCAAGCAAAACTGCATCTCCGGTCGGCGCTTTTGGTTCCGCACCCTGACGCCGCATGCACGTTATACTTAGGCGTAGACTGACCTGGATTGCCCGCTCCGAAAGGTCACAATGTTCAGAGCCGACGCCTTTTCCGTTCTAGCCAAGTCGGTCACGACCCTGCGTGACGGAGCGGAAGACAGTCGTGCCTGGGACGACGTCACGGTCCGATTGGCCGCCGGCGCCCTGCAGCGCGCCTTCACGCTCGACGAGGGTGCCCGGAACCACTTCCTCGACCTCGCCCGGCATGCGGAGCGCGTCCGTGCGACCGAGCGCTGGCGCGGTCGCTGACGCGACGTATCTCCCTGGCCGTTCGACGAAGCCTCACCGAACCGGAAGGACAGAGCCATGTCGATCCATCCACTTACGGTCATTCCCGCACCCTACCGGCCCATCCCGAATTCGCTCCTTCGCAACGGGGTCGGAAAGGCCCGCCTCATCAGCCTCTCGGCGGCCCTGCCGCTGGTGGAACGCGATGTCCTAGAGCCGTTGAGCCGACGCGTCTCGCTCGCCCACGGAGAGACCCTGTACGGACAGGACGAGCCCGCTTGCTCGGTCTTCAACGTCACCTCGGGGGCGCTGCGCCTGTACCGCATCCTTCCGGACGGGCGCCGGCAGGTCACCGGCTTCGCGTTCCCGGGCGACTTCCTCGGGCTTTCCCTGCTCGACCGGTTCGCCGTCTCCGCGGACGCACTCGGTTCGGCCACCGCTTGCCGGTTCGAACGGCTGGCGTTCAAGGACCTGATCTGCGGACATCCCGGCCTGATGATGCACCTGCACGAGATCACCGGACAGGAACTGTCCCGGGCCAAGGACATGATGATGCTTCTCGGGCGGCGTACCGCGGAGGAGAAGATCGGTGCGTTCCTGGTGGGGCTCCAGGAACGCTACGTCCGGATCGGGCTATCCGCGGTCACCCTCGAACTGCCGATGGGACGCCTGGACATCGCCGACCACCTCGGCCTGACCATCGAGACGGTGAGCCGGACCCTGTCGCGCCTCGACCGGGACGGCTGCCTCCTGATCGTGCCAGGGGGCGTCCGCCTCCTTGACCAGGCGCGCCTCGCCCGGATGTCGGCGCACTGAGCCTGGGCCCACGGGCGAACGACCGGGAGTGAGTCGGGTGCCTGCCGTCCTCCCAATCGTCCGCGCCTCGGCAGCGATGCCGTCAGAGGTCCGGGGGGCGGACAGGCGGCCGCCTGAGGTCATACCACCGAGGCTTCGGTACCGGCGCATCGGGTCTCAGATTCGTTCCGGTGGCGAGTGGATCCTGCGGGTGGATGTCGCTCGGCACCACCTCCTCGGATCGCGGCATGATCGGCCGTTGGACAGGGCGCGGGTTTCCTCTGCGTGCGCCGCCTGGACCGTCGTCCCGACGAGAAGCGCCCCGAAGGCGGCGTACGCGGTCCTGATCGATCCTGTCGTCGTCCGTCCTTTCCGGGGCGAGTGTCTTGGCCACCCCGACGTCATGGCCAGCATGCGCGTATCGACACCGACGGACTTTGCGCTGGATCAAGGACCCCATGGGACCGGCGACTAGGGTCCGTCCCGTCGGCACCGACGGAACCGTCCTGCTACCGGCCCTCCCCAGCGGCGGTTCCCAAGCCGACGGGCCGCGCGCCCTTCCGCCCCGGCCTCGCCAGGCATCGCCGGAGACGGTCCGCATCCTCCACGATCCAGGAAACAGATCATGACCATGGACAAGACGCTTCAGACGAACGTCCTCGCCGAGCTTAGCTGGGAGCCGAGCGTGACCGCCGCCCATATCGGCGTGACCGCCAAGGACGGTGTCGTGACCCTGACCGGCCACGTGCAGAACTACATGGAGAAGCACGCCGCCGAGAAGGCCGCCGGACGCGTCAAGGGCGTCCGCGCCGTCGCCGAGGAGATCGAGGTCCGCCTTCCGTTCGAGGCCAGGAAAAGCGACGACCAGATCGCCGCCGCCCTCGTGCAGCGGCTCGATTGGAACGTCTCCGTTCCCGACGAGGCGGTGAAGGTGAAGGTCGAGAAGGGTTGGGTCACGCTCACCGGCAGGGTCGAGTGGCAGTACCAGAAGGCGGCCGCGGAGCATGACATCCGCGGGATGCTCGGCGTGGTCGGCATCACGAACCTGATCACGATCAACCCGCATCCGAACGCGACCGACATCAGCGCGGACATCACCAAGGCGCTTCATCGGAGCTGGTACGACCCGAAGACCATCAGCGTCACCGCCCACGGCGGTGTCGTCCACCTCGGCGGCACGGTCCACACTTGGTACGACCGACAGTTGGCCGGATGGACGGCCTGGGGCGCGCCCGGCGCGACGACGGTCGACAACGACATCCGCGTCGTCTGAGCGAACTGCGACCCCCACCGTCACCGCACCGGGCAGGTCGCCCGGTGCGGAGTCCGTCAGGAACCCCATCCGATGATCAATGCCCGGATACACGGTCACGACCGGACCCTCCTCGGCCGGATCTTCCACCACCCTGCCAGCAACAACCTGGCATGGCGGGAGGTGGTGGCCTTCGTGGGGCGGATCGGCCTTAGCGAGGAGACGGGCGACGACACGTGGGGCTTCACCCTCGCCGGCCGGACCGCGACCTTCCTGCGTCCGCGGGACAAGGACATGGACCCACGCGAGGTCGAGCGCCTGCGCCACCTGATGCAGGATGCCGGGCTGTCGCCCTACTCCACCGAGATCCTTGAGGCCTCGCCAACCCCGGTGAAGAGCGATGCCCTCATCGTCGTCGACCACCACGAGGCGCGGATCTATCGCCTCGATCCCGAGACCGCGGGCGGCGAGACCGAGACGACGCTACGGCCCTACGACCCGAAGGGCTACATCCACCATCTCTCCGACAAGGAGGACGGCAACGATCGCGGCCAGCGCGCGCCCGAGGACCTCGGCTACTACGACCGCATCGCCGAGGCCGTCGCACGAGCGCCGCGCGTGGCCATCGTCGGCCACGGGACCGGCAAGGCCAGCGCGATGGCCGTCCTCTCGGATCGCCTGCGAGAGCATCACCACGAGATACAGGGACGCGTCGTGGCGACTGCGACCATCGACCTTTCGGCGGCGACGGACAGCCAGCTGCTGGCGCTCGGGCGCGGGATGCTGACCCGGGACGACCTGTCATGAACGCCCGCGTTTCCATGGTCGACGACCGCGACCTGACGCTGGAGGAGGCGACCGCAATCGTCCGGCGCGCCGTCACCGAGGCCTGCCGGCTCGGGATCACCGTGAGCGTCGCGGTCTGTGGCGCACAGGGCCGTCTCGTCGCCTTCTCGAAAATGGACGGCGCTGGCTGCATGAGCGCCCGCGGGGCCATCGGGAAGGCCGTGGCCTCGGCCATCTCGGGCGAGCCGAGCGAGATCATGCCGCCGCCCGGGGATGACCTTTATTGTTCCGTCGTCGAAGGCGAGGGAACCGCGGCGTTCCACGAGCGCGGCGGCATTCCCCTTCGGCGGGATGGCACCCTCATCGGTGCCATAGGCGTCTACGGCGAGGCATCACGGGAACAGGATCGCGCCTGCGCGACCGTCGGGGCGGCCACCTACGGGTGACGCCGGCCCCCGGCCATGGCACCCTCGACGACGCAGGCGGGCGACCATGCTCGTCGGAACCCGCTCCCGATCCACCGTCAAGACCGACGAACGTTGCAACCCCGAAGGTCCGCATCGTATCGTCTTCGCTGATCGAGACATACTCGCCCTCCACGAAACGGTGGCTGCCCAGCCGGTAGCCAGGCTCGTCGTCATCCGTCGTCCTGTCGTCGTCGTCGATCAGCCCCGTGCCCCCACCGAAGCCACCCTGCCGGTGGATCAGGCGCCCGTCGCGATACGGCTCCCCGAGCCAGAACCAGCGGACGCGGCAAAAGTCCCGCATCTTGCGCCAGAGCACCGGATCGAGCTCTCCCCTGGCGTCGAGGGGCGCGTCGATCTCGTAGCGGCGGTCGACGCTTCCACTGGGAAAATCCGGTCCGCGGGCGAATGTCAGGGTGACGTGGGGCAGCGTGGTGTTCTCCATCGGTGAGGGTACGCGCCCCCGCGGGGTCAGAGGACCTCGTGGACCGGTCGTCCCGTCCGTTCGAACGCGTCGATGTTGGCGACGGTCGTCTCGGCGATGGCCGTCATCGCCTCGACCGTGAAGAAGCCCTGATGCCCAGTGACGAGCACGTTCGAGAACATCAGCAGGCGCTCGAAGACGTCGTCCCGGATCACCGCGTCGGACTTGTCCTCGAAGAAAAGCTCTTCCTCCTCCTCGTAGACGTCGAGGCCGAGGTGTCCGATCCGACCCTCGTTCAGGCCGGCAACGACGGCCTTGGTATCGATGATGGCGCCGCGGCTGGTGTTGATCAGCATCACGCCGCGCTTCATCACGCCGATGGCGGCCGCATCGATGAGATGGTGCGTCTCCGGCGTCAGGGGGCAGTGCAGGGAGATGATGTCCGAGGTGGCGAGCAGGTCCTGGAGCGGGCGGTAGACGACGCCCATGGCCTCGCAGGCCGGGCTCGGCTCGACGTCGTATCCCAGCACCGTGCAGCCGAAGCCCAGCATGATCCTAGCGACGCCGAGGCCGATCCGGCCGGTTCCCACGATTCCCACTGTGCGGCCATGCAGGTTGAACCCGAGCAGGCCATCGAGAGCGAAGTTGCCGTCCCGGACCCGGGCGTAGGCGCGGTGGATGTGCCGGTCGAGGGACAGCATCAGCGCCACGGCGTGCTCGGAAACGGCCTCGGGGGAGTAGGCCGGGACCCGGGCGACGACGATGCCATGCCGCTTGGCGGCGGCGAGGTCGACGTTGTTGAACCCTGCGGACCGCAGGACGACGAGGCGCACACCGGATTGCGCGAACACATTGAGGGCGGCGGTGTCGACCGCGTCGTTGACGAACGCACAGACGACCTGGGCCTTGCCGGCAAGGACCGCCGTGGTCCGGTCGAGCCGCGCATCGATGTAGGTCAGGGCGTGGCGGCCCGCGACCGCCGCGTCGAGGAAGCGCCGGTCGTACGGCTTGGTGCTGAAGACCGCGACATCCATGTGGTCATCCTTGGGCGTGAGGGCGTTCGAGGAGAAGGCATTTGGACGAAGCCGCTCAGGCGGGCGCCAGGACTGAGACGAAAGGCTTCGTGCCGTCCTGCGCGAGGGGTCCCTGCTCGGCCGTGCCGGTCTCCCGGAGGAACAGAGCGAGGACCAAGGCCAGGACGACGCCGCCCACCAGGGGCAGGAAGGCGGTCTGGAAGTCGGCCAGGGTCAAGGGTACGCCCTGCCGCGGTAGCATCAGGTGCGAGATGAACGGCGACATGATCCCCGTCGTCACGAAGACGAGGAAGTTCATCACCCCGGCCGCGGTGCCCTTCACCTCCGACGGGTTTGTCTCCTTCATCATCGAGAAGGGGATCATCGCCGCCCCGGACGCGATGCCGAGGATGAGGGCCACGGAGTAGCGCGGCAGCGTGCCCACCGGGACGTAGATGGCCGTCAGGCCCGCGGCGAGCATCAGCAGGGCGCCGCCCAGCAGCACCGGCTTACGCCGGCCGAGCCTGTCCGAGACGTATCCGAGGAGCGGGCAGCCGAGGACCCAGCCGATGGGCACCATGGCCGCGTCCGACGCGGCCTCCGCCATCGACAGGTTCTCGCCGGCATGGAGGAAAGACGTGGCCCAGACCAGGGCGCCGATGGTGGTGGGCAGGAACAGAAGGCCCCCGACGATGCCGGCGAGCCAGCTCTGCGGATTACCGAAGATAACCTTGAACGGATGGAGCAGGGCGGAGACCGAGAACCCGGCATGGTGGCTCGGGCTGTCGCCGGTGTCGCGCGGCATCACGAACCAAGTCGCGAGGGCCAAGACAAAGCCCATCGCGGCGAAGGCGACCCAGACATGCTGCCAGGGGACGTTGAAGCCGCCGGCCGGGTCGATGGCCATGTGAACGGGCTTCGATCCGAACGCCGCGCCGGCCATGCCCAGGCATTGCGTGAGGCCGATGAACAGCGCCAGCATGCGCGTCGGCAGGTAGCGGGCCGCCACGTAGGACGAACCGACGAAGGCGAAGATCGCCCCGGTCGCCTGAAGGACGAAGCCGATCATGCCGGCCGCCTCGCTTCCTTGCGCGAAGACGAGACATCCGAGGCCGACGACGGCGATGCCGTACGGGATGGTCTGGTGGGCGCCGTACCGGTCCAGCAGGACGCCTGCGACCAGGGCCATCACCGCGTAGGCGACGTAATAGGCCGAGATCATCGTCCCGATGTGATTGGCACCCCAGGCCGAGGCGAGTTCCGCCTGCATCACCCCGGGCGCAGACCGCACCGCGTACTGGAAGAAGTAGAAGACCGCGCAGAGCACCCAGGAAAGGAGGAACAGGAGCTTGAGCTCGGCCGGCGGCGAAGGATCGGATCGTCCACCTGCAGGCACCGCCACCGAGAGGTCTTTTGGATCGCTTTTGGCGATTGCCGCGTCCACCATTTCGAGATCTCTCCGGCATTCGCGGCTGACCGCGGTTTCGTGATGCCCGCCCGGAAAGCACGTTCTTCCATGGTCGTTCGCGACATCGAGAGCCCCTGGTGAGGGGACGCGTCCTGCGAGCGAACGAGGGGACACGAAGACCCTAGATCGGGGCTCGGGACGAAGCCTTGCGCTGGATCAAGGATACCGCCCGCGTTCCCGCCGTAGGCTCGTTCCCAGCTGGCACCTCGATGGGCGGACCTCGCTCGCGACCGTGATCGGCCCACGAGGAACGGGTGACATGGGCGGGAGAACTCAAAGGTTCCCGAAGGATGGGAGCAACGTCGGGGCCATGCTCGACGGCATCTCGGCGGTGCTGGGGGCGCTCGTGGTCCTCACTCCGTTCCTGTTCTTGGAGACCGGGAACTCCCCCGCCGCACTGAACGCCTTCGCATGCGGGTTTGCCGTCATGGGCTTGGCCTTCCTCGACGGGCCCGAACCAGAGCCCTGGACACGGTGGGCATCCAGTGTGCTGGGTGCCTGGGTCGCCGTCTCGCCCTGGATGCTTTAACGGGCTCTCCTACCAATGGGCGCCGTCAGTCGACCGCCGATGGCCGAGCCCGCGATCTCGATGGCGTTCGTCCTCGGTGTTGGTATCGCGGTCGTCGCCGCCCTCGACATCGTCCGGACCACCTCGAAAAACCGTCGGTCGCTCACGAAAGGACGATCGACAGCGCATGCCCTGAGGGAAATCGGACGTCAGGTACCGGCATTCCTCTCGCGATGAAGGGGCTTTCCCTGCGAGCCGCGACGCGCCTCCGCCCGAACCGAGCCGGATACGTCTTCGGGTCAGCCTGTTCGGTCGGGAGGTCCCGTTCGTGGCGTACCGCGACCTCGCGGATGACACCCGCGATCCGGTCCCGAGTATCCTCCGGCTCCCGTCGGATCGCCACGGCGAGATGGCCCAGGGTGCGTCGCTTATTATTGATCAGGCGAGATTCGGGACGCCGCCGGAAAGCCGCCGGGCCCGCTGCTCGTATCCCCCCGACGGATGGATCTCGTCTTGCAGGGGACCAACCTGGCCCCGAGAGAACGGACCGAAGCCTTCCGGCGCGGCGCGGCCTTCGTGAACATGATGTCCCGGTGTCAAGACGGCATGCGTCGCTTTCGGAGCCAGCTGCGACCCGGTGCCGGTGCCGTCCTCCGCAGCCATCTCGCCGGCGAGACGCTCGACCACGTCGAGGGCAGCCCCGATCCCGTCGGCCTGCAGGCAGACCTCGTCCTCGTCGATCCGGCAGGCGTCGTCCCCGGTCCACCACCGCCCGTCGTCGATCAGGCGGAGCACCTCGACGAGACGGTCACGCTGCTTGGTCAGGGCCTCGACGGCGCGGGGACAGGTCACCTCGAATTCCTTCTCGCCGTGGTCGAACGCGGGGCGTCGACCGTGCAGGCGCGGGGATCACCGTAGATGCCGGGCCGGCGTCGTCCTTGCGGTGGATCAACGACCTCGCCGGACGTCGATCCACCGGATGGCGTTCAGTGAGACATCAGGCAACAGACAGGGCTGTGGTCGAGGAGGGTGCGCGTCACGCCGCCGAAGAACCATTCCCGCAGGCGACTGTACCCGAAGGCTCCGCTGACGATCAGGTCCGCCCCGAACATCTCGGCGGCGTCGAGCAGGGTCTCGGCCGTCCCGCCAGCCTTCGGGGCCTTGAGAACCCCCACGGCCTTGACGCCGTGCAGGCCGAGATAGGCGACGACGTCCTCCAACTCGGTCCGGTCGGTGCCCTCCGCGACCTGGACGACCTGGACCTGTTCGGCGAGCGTCAGGAACGGCATCGCATCGGAGATCGCCCTGCGGCCCTGCGGGGTGTCCTTCCAGGCCACCACCACGCGGGTCGCCGACAGTCGCTCCACGCCGTGCGGCACGACGAGGATCGGCCGGCCAACCGTCATCAGTGCGTCACCGGGTCCGACGGCGGCCGCGTGATGCGGCAGGTCGTTCTTCCCCTGACGCCCGACCACGACGAGATCGGCCGCCCGCGACTGCTCCGCGAGGAACGTGAGCGTTTCCCTGAGCTCGGAACGCCACTCGATCCGCTCCGCCGGCCGGGCCGCAAGACGGAAAGTCTCTTCCGCCCGGTGCAACTCACCGAAGGCTTTCTGGCGGAGGTCCTCGATCCCGTATCCGGTCGGCACGGACGTCTCCCCGAACCCCCGCGGGTAGTCCGGTGCCCAGGCCGCGACGCCGATGAGGCGTGCATCGAGCCGTTGCGCGAGATGCGCGGCCACACCGATCCGCGGAGCCGTCCGCTCCCCGGGATCCACGGCGACGATGATGCTGGCATACGACATGGTGGACCTCCGGTGACGAGGGGAGGACCATGCCTGTTGGCCGGGCATCCATCGTTGATCCAGCGCAAACCCGTTCCGGGCGGCGAAAGGCCAGGCATCGTCGTCCCTCGACGATGGCCCGGTACGATTTCCGGCCCCGCCCTTGCGTTGGGTCAAAGCCGGCACCTTGGCGGACGGGCATCGTCCGGTTTCCCGCAGCCGAGCGAGCCGTCCCGTCCATGACATTGGCGAGCATCATGGTGTCCGTCGATCTCGCAGGCGACACGGAAGCCCTGCTCGACCTGGCGTCCGAGGGCGCGACCGACCTGATCGTCATGGGAGCCTACGGTCATGGGCGCTTGCGGGAGGCCGTCCCCGGCGGCGTCACCCGGGATGTCCTGCGCCGTTGCCCCGTCTGCAGCTTCCTGAGCCACTGATGACCGAGCACGCCCCGACGAGCGGCATGATCCCTCCCGCGAATGCCGATGACGGCAGTAAGCCGCCGGTCGACGGTGCGGTCACCCAGCTGGCCCGGCAGTTGATGGAAGACGGATTGGAAGGGCTTTCCGAACGCGAGCGGCGGGTGATCCTTCATGTCGCCAAGCGGCGGTACGTGTCCCGGGACGTGAACCGCGTCCTCGTCGAGCACCAGACCTTCGGCGAGCGCCTCGCGGACCGCGTCGCCCAGTTGGGTGGCTTGTGGGGCTTCATCCTGGTCTTCACGGGAATGCTCGTCGCGTGGGTCGTCGTGAACACCGTCGTCCTGGCCCGCGCCGGCGCCTTCGACCCCTACCCCTACATCTTCCTGAACCTGATCCTGTCGATGGTCGCCGCTCTTCAGGCGCCGGTGATCCTCATGTCGCAGAACCGCCAGGCGGCGCGGGATCGCATGGCGGCCGGTCTCGACTACGAGATCAACCTGAAGGCCGAGGTCGAGATCATGGCCTCGCACGACAAGCTCGACCGCATCCGGATGGAGCGTCTCGAGGGCATGCTGGCCGACCAGTCGACCCGGATCGAGGCCTTCGCCAAGGCGGTCGGTGCCAGCGCCGAGAAGGCGACGCGTCCCTGACGGGTTTTCGATGTCCGCTTCCTAGGGATGCAGTTTGGAAGCCTCCATGGCAGGACGGTCATTGCTCCAGGGACTTCAGGTAGGCCAACACGTCCGTGATCTGATCGGGCTCGAGCTCGAACTGGGGCATGGTCGGATGCCCCGTGGTGATGCCCTCCGCCAGGGCCTCGCCGAGGTCCTCGACCGGATACTTCGTATGGAGTTCCCGGAATGCAGGTGCGACGGCCAGGGGGCTTTCCCCGATCCGGCCGACGGCATGGCAGGTGGCGCAGTTCGCGCCGACGAAGGTCTTGCCACGTTGGACCTGTCCATCCGTGGCCGCCGCCGCGACCTGTAGGAGGCCGGTCATGAGCAGCGCGGATACGGGAAGGCGAATGGACATGGGATGGCTCCGGGTTCGGCTGATGCCATGACGCGCCTCGCGCCGGACGCATCCGAGAAGCGAGGCCGGCAGGCCCCCATCGACGCGGAAGGTCCAGGCGGCGGGTCGGCTCGACGGTAGGGCGGCGACCGGGACGTCGCTCAGGATACGAGCCACATCAGGCAGACGGCGGTTGCCGATCCGAGGACGGCGACCCCCAGCATCCGCAGGCTCTCCGTCAATGGATCGAGCGATGCCGCAGTCGGCGTCGCTCGCGTGACGGCGACATTGGTCAACGATGCGACGTCCGTGCTCATGACCGATGGACCCCTGATTTCCGGTCGCGCCTTATTACGGCCGACCACGACCCAGGGATGGCCGCGTTGTCGGGCCCGGTCTTTGATCGAGATCAACCCCGGTGTTCCCGGTGGACCCGTGCTCGCCGCCCGAGCCGCTCGTTCGGTCATGAACAATTCCGGTGACGCCTGATCCTTGCGCTGGATCAAGGACTGCTCCGGTTCCGCCACCTAGTGTTCACCGGATGCCGGGACGCGTTTCGACGACGTCGCCGGACCGCCTCGCATGGGTCGGGGTCGCCGAGCCCTTCCGCGCATCGGCGATCCCGGCAGCCCCCAAGGAGACCGTCATGTCCCACGACACCAGCCTGCAACACCGCGTCACGGCCGAACTCATCTGGGATCCGGCGGTGACCTCCTCGGAGATCGGCGTCACGGCCAGGGACGGCGTGGTCGCCCTGTCCGGTCAGGTGGGGACCTACGACGAGAAGATCGCCGCCGAGGCCGCCGCATGCCGCGTCAGGGGCGTCAGGGCCCTCGTGCAGGAGATCGAGGTCGTGGTGCCCTACGCCCGCAAGCGGTCCGACGAGGACATCGCCGCGACCGCCATCGCCCGTCTCGCCTGGAACGTCGCCGTCCCTCCGGATCGCGTCATGGTGAAGGTCTCGAAGGGGACCGTCATCCTGACCGGCGACGTCGACCATCGCTTCCAGTCCGAGGTCGCCGAGCGCGAGCTTCGGCAGTTGTCCGGTGTCGTCGCCGTGAACAACCGGATCGTGGTCAAGCCCCAGGTCGACGTCGAGGCCGTCAGCGACAGCATCAGCGAGGCGCTGGATCGCTCTTGGCTGTTCGACCCGAAGACCGTGACCGTCAAGGCGGATGGCGGGACCGTCTACCTCGGCGGGACCGTGCGCACCATGCAGGAGCGCAGGGAGGCGATGGGAGCCGCGTGGGCCTCCCCTGGCACCACCGCGGTCGAGAACCGCATCAGCGTCGTCTGAGCGACGCGAAGCCCCTGCCGGTCCTCGTGGGCCCGGCAGGGATTCCGACCTCCGAAACAGGAAATCGACCATGACGAAGCCCCACAACGAGCATCGCCAGTCCACGGACGACGAGGATACCGGCACCGATGGAGGCCGCCGCATCGAGGGTGCCGCCGACGAGATCTTCTGGCGCGCGAACGACGCCGTTGAAGACGTCGCCAAGCGGGCGACCCATCTGGCACAGGATACCCTCCACCGCGGACGGGCTGGCATCCGCAAGGCCGAACGGTCGAGCCGCGGCGGACATCCGGGACGGGGGGAGCGCGGCCTGACATCGCCCTTGGCAACCGCCCTGGCCGTCGGCGCCATGGGCTACGCCATCGCGACCCTGATCCAGGGAGCGATGAGTAAGCGTCATGCGGCCTTGCACAGGGCATCGCCGGAGACGCCTCCGGCATAGGCGTGGCGGCGCCCATGACCATCGATCCCGACCATCGCGAGGACCAGAGCATGCCCACCGATACGACGCAGACCGAAGGCGACATCCGTCTCAGAGCCTTTGAGCTCTGGAACATGCGTGGCCGCCCTCATGGCTACGAGGTCGAGTTCTGGCTCCAGGCCGAACGCGAGCTTGAGGGCGAGAAGACCGGTAAGCCGGTGCTCCCCGACGGGGACTTCGTGAAGAGTGGATCGGGGTCCGATTGCTTTTGCTGACCCCCGTCCCTCGAACTCCCGGACAAAGGCGAGCGTCCCCTCGAGAAACCCTGAAGCCGATGCGCGCAATCCATATGGAAAAGCATCTCGTCAACCGCATCGGCTGGCTGCGTGCCGCCGTGCTCGGTGCCGATGTCGGGCTCGTCTCCACGGCGGGCCTTATTGTCGGCGTGGCCGCTTCCTCAGCTGCCTCGGGCGTGCGAGCACACGGTCGAGCCTCCGGACGTCGCGTGGAGTCCTACGACGGTGATGGCGACGTCATAACCCACGAGATCGTCGGTATCGGCGCACCGGCGTATGTTGCGCCCCCCCGACCGCCTGGGCGCCTTCCCACGTGGCAGCCGGCGCGACGGCACGGCCGCGCCGGCCAGTCCCGGCTCAGCGCAGGAGCTGGAGGATGCCCTGGTTGGCGGTGTTGGCCAGCGACAGCGCCGAGATCGCCAGGGACTGGCGCGTCGACAGCGCCTGCGAGCGCGCGGCCTCCTCGTTCATGTCCGCATCCGTGAGGTTTGCCGCTCCGGTGTTGAGCCCGTCGACCATCTGCTTGGTGAAGTCCTGCCGCGTCTGAACCCTAGAGGTTCGAGCCCAGGGTCGAGCTCAGCGACTTCAGGCTGGTCAGCGCGTTGGTCAGCGCGTCCGACGCCTTGGCGAGGTCGGCGTTGTTCTGCACGCCGAAGTTCGCCCCGCCCTGGGCGGTGGCCGAGTCCACGAAGCTGCCGATCCCGAGGCCGGCCGCCGACAGGGCGGTGCCCTGGACGCTGAGCTTGGACCGGGCCGAGCCGGTCTTTTCGTTGAAGGCGATGGTCAGGTTGTCGCCGGCCAGCAGGTTGGTGCCGTTGAAGCCGGCATCCTTGGCCGCCTGGTCGACCTGCGTGCCGAGGTTGTTGAACTGGTCGATCAGGGCCGAGCGCTGGGCCGAGGTGCCGCCGGCCGTGGTGAACGCTGCCCCGCCCGTGAGCTTGGCGGTCTCCGTCGCGTCGGCAGTGAACTCGCCCACCGTGGTCAGGCCGGCGGCCAGGGTGATCACGTCCGGGCCGGTGCCGACGACGTCGAGCTGGCCGCTGCTGTCGATGGAGGCGGTGGCTCGGCTTCACTGCTGCTGCTCCACCGATCAATCCTGACGCGAACTCTTGACCCTTTGGCGACCTTCGGAAGGTCCGCTTCCGGGCTGTTGAGGTAGAGGCCAACGTCCGGGGTGGGTGGTTTTCTGCCAGTCTGCTTTTGAGCGTCAAACTTCAGAGGCGGACGTTCGACATTTGGCAGTTTTTGGCCGTAAGACGCTGGTCCGTTTCTGACAGAGTTCGCCGGAAAAGCTGACGGTGGTGTAGCCGACAGATCTATTTCACCGACCGCGGCGTAGTCGTCGAGCACGGCCCGTTGGCAACATTTGTTGCCTCCGCTCAGGACGAGCGAACGCGATGGTCCTTCTCGCAAGCCCTCTGACTGACTTTTGCGGGGCATATCAAAATCAAGACCCGGTTCCGCCCGCCGATTAGGTCGCCAGCAAGTTCTCATCGGCAATCGGCACACAGGGGCGGGCACTGTTCGCGCAAGGCAAATCATCGAGCTGAGCCTGCAGGGGTGCTTCCGCCGGACCATCGACGCCAGCGGACTCCGTTTCGAGATGACAATCCCGATCCGATGAGCGGTCGGGCCGGGTCGCCGGCGCTTAACGGAGGCTGAACGGCGCGGTTCAAGATGAGTTCGAACCCTGGCCCTAGAGAGCCGTCAACCCCGACAGGGGCCGATGCCAGTCTCCACCGGCATCGCCAGGAACTGGCCCCGTCCAGGTACACCGGGCATCCCGTGGCCCAGGCCGGCAAACGACACCCGAGGAAGACTCGACATGAACGACATGCAGACCATCACCGGCACCGTCTGGGCCGTCTTCGGCCACCGCTTCGCCATCGATGGCAAGGAAGGACGCATCCTCGCCGACCTTGGGCCGAAGGGCGCCGAGGTCATCGCAATCGCCCATGGCGACACAGTTACGATCACGGGCGAGCCCAAACCCTCGGAAATCAAAGTGACGCTCATCACCCTCAAGGACGGCACCGTCTGCGAGATCGCGTGGCCGCGGAAGCTTCACACGGAAAAGGCGAACCAGACCCCGGCCGATCCGGCGGCGGTCCTCGCGGCGGTCAAGGCCGAGGGCTACGCCGTCGAGGGAGAGCCTCAACGCAAGCCGAAGCACTTCGAGATCGTAGGCGCCAAGGACGGCATTCGACACGAGATCCACGTCGAGCTCTATGGGAAGATTCGGACGGCCAAACCGCTCGCCGCCTGAGAGACCGAGCCGGATCGCAGCCGCAATCCGGCGGTCGTGATCCGGTTTGCCGACCCGAAGGAGCGATCACGTTCCCGCGTCATCCCAGATAACGCCGCACCTGCAGGGAGCCAACGGCAGGTCCGACGACTTGGCTCCCGTCCCGGGCGGTTCCGCCCAGATCCCTGCCCAAGGAAAATATCTTGGACGTCATCCATCCCGACCCGCCGATGCGCGAGGAGATCGCGCGCGGCTTCTACCCGGCGTTCGAGGGACGTTGGCGGCGTGCCGAGATCATCGGCCGTTGGGCCATGGTCGCATTCGTGGGCGCCTCCGTTCTCGGAGCGTTCGGGCAGGGGCTGTTCAGCGAGCGCGAGGCTGCCAACGCCGATGCCTCGATCAAGCTCCGCTACGAGCCGGTGGTCCGCTTCGGTGCTCCGACCAAGGTCCAGTTCGACACCCGCGTCCCGCCCGGCGGCGATAAGGTCGCCGTGACCATGGCAAAGGGGCTGGCCGATCATTTTGGGTTGGAGAGCATCATCCCGCGTCCTTCTGTCTGGGAAGCCGGCGCCGACAGCATCCGCATGGAGTTCCCCGTCGTGAAGGGTCAGGAACGCGTCACCATCCTGTTCGCGGGCTCGCCCGGCTTCCGAGGCAGCATCCATCTCTGGGCACGGCTGGATGCAGGCGAGACCCTGCCCTGGTCGCAGTATTCGGTGCCGTAGGCATGAGCACCGTCTTCAAGGCCGCGGCCGCCTACCTCGTCGTTCTCTTCGTCATCCGCCTCATCGGACGCCGGACCGCGAGCCAGCAGGCCCCCATCGACATGGTGGTGCTGTTCCTGTTCGGCGGTATGAGCGTCAGCGCGGTGCTCGGCGACGACAAGTCGTTCGTCGGCGCGATGAGCGCGATCTTCACCGTCGGCCTCATGCACGTGGCCGTCTCATGGCTGAAGCTGCGCTACGTCTGGTTCGAGCGTATCTGCGACGGCACGCCCATCGTCGTCTACCGAGACGGCGACTGGGACGAGACCCAGATGCGGCGCCTGCGGATGCAGCAGGCCGACGTGCGCACCGCCGCCCGCCAACAGGGCCTCGATGACATGGATCAGGTCGCCGTTGCCATCGTCGAGCGGGATGGGAAGGTCTCGGTCATCGAGAAGGACTGATCCCCGGCGGCTGCCCCAGGGCGTGACCCGTCGCTCCGGAACAGACGCCAATCAGGGACCACTCGAAGACGTGACCGGGACGGGCGGGCAACCACCGCACGGTCACCGTGTTGTCGAGGGCACCCGAACACCGCATCGCGTCATCCCACGGCCTTGCGTCGGCGAGCCCATCCGTTCCCATGAGCGAGCCGCACATGACCGACGATACGCTCCCACCCGAAGTCGGCGATGCCCGTCGCCTGGACGCACTCCGAGGGTACGGCATCCTCGATACGCCCCCCGAGAAAGGGTTCGACGACATCGTCGAGCTGGCCCGAATGACCTGCTCTGTCCCGGTCGCCCTGGTCAGCCTGGTCGCCGGCGACCGCCAATGGTTCAAGGCGCGGTCGGGCTTCGCGCCTTGCGAGACCTCCCTGGACAAGTCGGTCTGCGCGCATGTCCTCGGCTCCCCGGACCTGCTCGTAATCGCCGACCTGTCGCTGGACTCCCGTACCAGGGACAATCCCCTCGTCACGGGCGAACCGTACCTGCGCTTCTACGCCGGGGCGCCGCTGGAGGCGGCCGACGGCGAGCGTCTCGGCAGCCTGTGCGTGATCGACCTCGCGCCCCGCCCGGAGGGCCTCACGGATCGGCAGGCGGTAGCCCTACGCGCGCTGGCGGGGCAAGTCATGTCCCAGATGGAACTGCGCCGCTCGGTCGCTGAGCGCGAGGGACTTCTTTCCGGCCAGGCCGCGCTGATCGCGCAGCAGAACGCCCTGATCGCCGCCCAGGCCAGCGTGACCCGGGCGGCAGGGGACCGTGGCGTGATCCTCGATACCCTCGTCGGCGGTGTGATGGCGGCGGTCTCCCAAGCCGAGGGCGCAGTGATCGAGCTCCGTGAGGGCGACGACCTCGTCTATCGCTCGGCACGCGGTGCGCTCGAACCCCATGTCGGGCTGCGCATCCCCATCGACGGCAGCCTCTCGGGCCATTGCCTGGCGACCGCCAAGCCGGTGCTGTGTCCGGACCTCCTCGTTGACCCTCGCGTCCGTCGCGACCTCGTCGGCCCGCTCAACGCACGCTCGGCAGTCTGTGTCCCGATCCTCCGTGGGGACGCCGCCGTCGGTGTCCTGAAGCTACAGTCCAGTCGTCCCGATGCCTTCACCGGCCTCGACCTCCACGTCGCCACCCTGTTCGCCGGCACCATTCCGGCCGGGTTGGCGGAAGCGGGCGAGGCGGAGGCGCGCCGTGGGATGCGGGCCGGCGAGGCCACCCTCCGCACGGTGATGGAGACGCTGCCCGTCGGTGTCCTGATCGCCGAGGCTCCGACGGGCCGCATCGTCGGGCACAACGCCCGGGCCACCGTGATCCTGGGGCATGATGTGGTCTCAGATACGTCCGCCGACCGGAAGGACCGCTGGGTCGGGTTCCATTCTGACGGATGCCAGGTCGAGCCCGGGGATTGGCCCCTCGACCGCGTGGTGCATGCCGGCGAGTCGCGCGCGGATCTTGAGGTCGACTACCGCCGCGGCGACGGCAGCCGTGCCTGGATCGGGTTCTCGGCGGCGCAGATGCTCGACGTTGATGGTCACCGCGTCGGTGCCGTCGTCGTCGTCACTGATATCGACGGGCGCAAGCGGAGCGAGCTCCAGTTGGCCGCCGCCAAGGAGGCTGCCGAGGAGGCAAACCGGGCCAAAAGCGAGTTCCTCGCCAACATGAGCCATGAGCTGCGCACCCCGCTCTCGGCGGTGATCGGCTACTCGGAGATGCTGCAGGAGGAGATGGAGGACGGCGGCCACGACGACCTGCTTCCCGACATGCGCAAGATCGAGGCGAACGCGCGCCACCTCCTCGGTCTCATCAATGACGTGCTCGACCTGTCGAAGATCGAGGCGGAGCGGATAGAGACCTACGTCGAGGACTTCGCCATCGACGCGATCGTCCGCGATGTCGCCTCGACGGTCGAATCCCTCGTCGCCGCAAAAGAGAACGTCCTCACGCTGGACCTTGCCGATGACCTCGGCGAAGCGCGTTCCGACGTGACCAAACTGCGCCAGTGCCTGATCAACCTCTTGAGCAACGCCGCCAAGTTCACGGAAGGTGGCCGGATCACCCTGAAGGCCGAACGGGGCGAACGCGACGGCAAGAGTTGGCTGACCTTCCAGGTGAGCGACACCGGGATCGGCATGAGCCCGGACCAGCAGGCGCGCCTGTTCGAGCGCTTCACCCAAGCGGATGCCTCGACGACGCGGAAGTTTGGCGGCACCGGCCTCGGGCTGTCCATCACCCAGGCGTTCGCATCCATGCTGGGCGGCGATATCAAGGTGGCGAGCGAGGAGGGTCGAGGAACCACCTTCACCATCTCGGTCCCGGCCCGCATCGCCGGCACGAACGACCAGCCGGCAATGGAAGCGGGTGTCGGGATGCCTCTATCCGACGATGTGTGCGGCAAGGACGTCGTCCTCGTCGTCGATGATGATCCGGCGACGCGTGATCTCCTCACCCGCTTCCTCGAACGCGACGGGTTCAAGGCCGTCGCCGCCGTCGACGGGCGGGAGGGCCTGGAGATCGCGCGGACCCTGAGGCCCCGGGTTATCCTGCTCGACGTGACCATGCCGCAGCTGGACGGCTGGTCGGTATTACGAGAACTTAGGGGAGATCCAGAACTCGGCAACACGCCCGTAGTCATGGTCACAGTGCTGGACGAGCAGAACCTAGCCTTCTCCCTCGGAGCCACCGACTACCTGCAGAAGCCGGTGGACTGGGACGAGCTTCAGGGGGTGATGGACCGCTTCCGACCCCGGGACCACGAAGGCCCGCTACTCGTCATCGATGACGATGCCGACACACGGGATCGTATGTCGACCCACCTCACCCGGGAAGGCTGGCGGGTCGTCACGGCCGAGAACGGCAAGGTCGGGCTCGGGGTCGTCGCGACAGTGCAACCCTGCCTCATCCTTCTCGATGTGATGATGCCGGAGATGGATGGCTTCGCGTTCCTCGCCACCCTGCGGGCCAAGCCGGAATGGGGTTCGATCCCGGTCGTCGTGCTGACGGCCAAGGACGTCGACGTGAACGACCGGCGGCGTCTGGCCGGACGGGCCGACAAGGTCCTCAGAAAGGGCCAGGTCGGTCTCGACGACCTCACTAGGCTGCTGCGTTCGGTGGTTTCGCCAAGCCCGGCCTGATCCTTCGAGAGCCATCGCGCTGACGGCTCGCAAGGTCTTGCGCTTCCGGGCCGAAAGATTGGTCCCAGGAGCGCTGCCTTTCGGTGCTACGGACCCCGTGCCCCCACCGGACATCCTATGGCCCATACCGGATACAACCCGCTACTCGTCACGCTGTCCATCGTCATCGCGGTGTTCGCGTCCTATGCGGCGCTGGACCTCGGTGCCCGCGTCCGGCGTCCGGACGCCGGTGCGCGCTGGGCCTGGGGCGCTGGCGCGGCGGTGGCGATGGGCGGTGGCATCTGGTCGATGCACTTCGTCGGCATGCTCGCCTTCGAGATGGGAATGGCGGCGGCCTACGATCTCGGACTGACGGTCCTGTCACTGCTGATCGCGGTGGGTGTCACGGCCGGCGCCTTTGCCTGGGTTGCACGCCGGGGAACGGGTGCGGGCTCGTTGCTGGTCGCGGGCCCGCTCATGGGCCTTGGCGTGGCGGCGATGCACTACACCGGCATGGCGGCGATGCGCGTGCCGGGCAACCTTGCCTACAACCCGGCTGTGGTGGCGGTCTCGGTCGCCATCGCGGTCACGGCTGCGACCGCAGCCCTGTGGCTTACCTTCCGCCGCAATCGGCCCTGGCAGAAACTCGCCGCCGCCTGCGTGATGGGGCTTGCAGTCGCTGGGATGCACTACACCGGGATGGCCGCGGCAACCTTCACCGCGCAGGAGAGCGGCGCCCATGCGGCCCACGTAGCCACCCTGGCGGCGGGCCAACGCGACCTCGCCCTGGCGGTCGCCGGCGTTACCTTCCTCATCCTGTTCCTGGCGATGATCGCTTCCTCGCTCGACCAGCGTCGGGTGCAGCGACGCCTGCACGTCAGCGAGGCGCGCTTCCGATCCGCCGTCAGGGCCGTCAACGGCGTGATGTGGACGACCGACGCCGCCGGGCATTTCGTCGAGGAGCAAGCAGGGTGGGCGGAGATCACCGGGCACACCCCAGAGCAGTACATGGGCGCGGGCTGGGCGAAGGCGATCCATCCCGAGGATCTCCCGGCGACGATCGCGACCTGGACCGACGCATTGCGAGCCGAGGCCCCCTACACGGTCGAGCATCGCGTGCGCACCGCCCAGGCGGGCTGGCGCCGCTACGTGGCAAGGGCAGTGCCGGTGCGCGATGCCGACGGCGCGATCCGGGAGTGGGTGGGCGTCCATGAGGACATCACCGAGCGACACGCGTTCGAGGTGGCGCTCAAGGAGGCGCGGGACGCGGCCGAGGAGCACAGCCGGGCGAAGAGCCGGTTCCTGGCCAACATGAGCCATGAGCTGCGCACGCCGCTTTCGGCCGTAATCGGCTATTCCGAGATGCTCGAGGAGGAGGCGGAGGAGCTCGGTCAGGAGAGCCTCCTCAAGGATCTCGGAAAAATCAAATCGAACGCCCAGCACCTCCTCGGCCTGATCAACGACGTGCTCGACCTGTCGAAGGTCGAGGCGGAGAAGATGGAGCTCTACCCCGAGGACATCGACGTCGCCGCCTTCGTCATGGACGCGGCCGCCACCGTCGAGGCGCTCGTCAAGAAGAAGGGAAACGTCCTCGTGCTCGACGTGGCCGATGGCGTCGGCCGAGCCCGAACGGACGCGGTGAAGCTGCGCCAGTGCCTGTTCAACCTGCTCTCGAACGCGGCCAAGTTCACCGAGGGCGGCACCATCACGCTGGAAGCCGGGCGCGAGGCAGGTATCCGCGGCGGCTGGCTCCAGTTCACGGTGCGGGATACGGGCATCGGCATGAACCCGGAGCAGGTCGGGCGCCTGTTCGAGCGCTTCACGCAGGCCGACGAGAGCACCACACGCAACTATGGCGGCACCGGTCTTGGATTGGCTCTAAGCCGCGCCTTCGCCCAGTTGCTCGGCGGCGACATCTCCGTGACGAGCGTCGAGGGCGAGGGAACGAGCTTCACCCTGCGCGTGCCGGCGGTGGCACCGGACCGGACGGTCGATGTCGCGCCGGATGCCGTACCGGAGAACGGCGAACGCATGGATGACTTGGTGCTGGTGATCGACGACGAGGCATCCCAGCGCGAGCTCATGACCCGCTTCCTCGAACGCCAGCGCTTTTCCGTGCGCACGGCGGCGGACGGGCGCACCGGCCTCAACCTCGCCCAGTCGCTCAAGCCCCGCGCCATCCTCCTCGACGTCATGATGCCCGAGATGGACGGCTGGTCGGTGCTCGCCGCTCTCAAGTCGGATCGCGAGACTGCCGGCATCCCGGTGGTGATGGTGAGCTTCGTTGCCGACGCGACGCTCAGCGCCTCGCTCGGTGCCATCGAGGCGGTGCCGAAGCCGGTGGACTGGGCGCGCCTCCGGACGATCCTGGATCAGTTCCGGGCAGCGGACGGCGACGTCCTCGTGGTCGATGACGACGCGGACATGCGGCACCGCCTACGGACGGCCCTCGAACGCAACGGCTGGAGCGTCCGCGAGGCCGGCGACGGCCGCGAGGCGCTCGAGCAGGTCGGGCTTGGCGTGCCGCGCCTCGTCCTTCTCGATCTCACCATGCCGGTGATGGACGGGTTCTCGTTCCTTGACCGCTTGCGAAGATTGCCGGGTTGCGCCGATGTGCCGGTAGTGGTCCTCAGCGCCCGGGACGTCACGGCCGAGGAGCGGGACCGGTTATCAGAAGCCGATCGCGTTTTGCGAAAGGGAGATTCCAGTCTCCAGGACATCGCCACCGAATTGCGCAAGCTCGACAACCGTCAGACCAGCAAGTCGGCCTAGGATATCCGATCGATCTGCCGTCCCTAGAGTTTTTCAGTTAAACCATGAGGTCATGGATCGCAGCAGCAATCCCGCATCCTACGAACCGCCTGCCAGTGAGCAAGATTGCCTGACCCAGATCACTGGAATGGCGCAGAGAATATCCACTGTCGGGTGCCTCCTAGATCCCTTGTTGCATCCGTGTAGAGTTGGATGCGGAACGTCCGCTTCCGGGTAAACCTGCAACGAGCGCCTGTGGGGCCTTGCGGATCCGATACCACGTCTCACAGCCTAGTACTATCTAAGCACTTTAATGTCGGAGGGCAGCGTGAAGCGCCTTCGGCAGGGTCGGTGGGAGTGTCTTCTCGCCTCGTCGGCATAGGCAGGCGGTCCGCTCGCGATGTTAGGGTAGGCCCCCAACAGCTCCATCCTTGTCCGGCCGCCGTCGAGGAGCCAGCGTACGGGACGAACGTAAAGCAGCAGATGTTCGAGCGCCGCCACGGTGCGGTCAAAGGGTGCCGGACCGGACCCCGGCACGGGCCGGCCCATGCCAGCCGCCTCTATCAAGCTGCGTCGATCCCGGCGGCCGAGGCACCACCCGGTGTCCGCGGCGCGGCCGGCGGATCGCGATCCGGGCTCGCGCCGCGGGACCGGCGCCACGCCCCGACGATCCTGCCTGCTCGCGTTTCAGGCCCCCTGCAGAGCCGCCTTCACCTTGGCCGGGGTGAACGGCACGGACCGCACGCGTACGCCGGTCGCGTCGAAGACTGCATTCGAGACCGCCGCCGGCACGATGGCGGCGGACGGCTCGCCGGCGCCCCACGGCTTCTCGGTTGGCCGGTCGATCAGGTCGATCACGACCTCGGGCACGTCCGGGAAGGTCAGGATCGGGTAGCTCGACCAGTCGAGGCTCGTCACGGCGCCGCGATCGAAGGTGACCTCCTCCAGCAGCACACGGCTGACGGTCTGGATGACATTGCCGTCGAGCTGGTTGCGCACGCCGTCGGGGTTGATGATCTGCCCGCAATCCTGGACCACGAAGAAGCGCGGCACGCGCACTTGCCCGGTGCTGCGATTCACTTCGACTTCGGCCACGCCCGCTACGTAGGTGCGATTGAGTTCGTACTTCACGTAGGAGATTCCGCGGCCGCGCAGCACGTCGCCCGCGGCGTCTTTCACCGGCGAGGGGCGCGCCTGCCACATGGCGAGTTCGGCAACCCGCTTCAGCACCTCAATGCCGCGCGGATCCTTCAGCGCCCGCAGGCGGTACTCCAGCGGGTCGGCGCCGGCTGCCGCCGCGCACTCGTCGAGGAAGGCCTCGTTGGCGTAGGTGTTCTGCATCCGCCCGGGGGTGCGGATCCAGGAGGGCCGGAACGGCGTCGAGGCCAGCCGGTGGCAGACCGTGCGCACGTTCGGAAAGGCGTAGGGCAGCGCCGAGTTGCCGATGATGTTGCCCGGCGCCATCGTAGTCTCGTGCGGCAGATCGGCCAGCGAGGCCGCCACCAGCGGCACGTTACCGGCCGCCCCCTCCGGGATGTGGAACTGGGAGGACCAGGCGGTGACGTTGCCCTGCGGGTCGAGCCCGGCCTTCAGGTCGATCAGGGTCGGCGGTCCTTTCGGATCCCAGCCGTGCTCGTCGGCGCGCGACCACTGGACCCTCACGGGGCGGCCGACCGCGCGGGCGAGAAGGGCGGCGTCGCCCGCCGCGTCCTCGTGACCGTTGCGGCCGTAGCAGCCCGAGCCCTCGACGTAGATGCAGCGCACCGCCTCCGGCGCGAGGCCGGTCATCGCCGCGAGCTGCTTGCGCAGGGCGTGCGTCATCTGCGAGGCCGTCCAGCAGGTCAGGAACCCGTCCTTCAGCTCTGCGATGGCGCAGGACGGCCCGATCGAGCCGTGGGTATGGATGGCGAAATCGTACGTCGCTTCGAGCTTCCGGGCCGCCTGTCCGAGCGCCGCCTCGGCATCGCCCGTGCTGCTCGTGACGTCGTCCTTGGTGACCTTCGTGGCGCGCACGTGCTGCCAGAGCTTGCCCTGCTCGGGCAGGCCTTCCCATTCCGACCACGTCGCCCTCAGCTGTTTTGCGGCCTTCACGGCCGCCCACTCCTTCTCGGTGACGATGGCCAGGAAGTTACCCTGGCGCACGACCTTGATCAGTCCTGGGATGTCCGCGACCGAGGCCTCATCCACGCCCTGCAGATCCGCCCCGATGGTTGGGGGACGGACCACCCGCGCATGCACCATGCCGGGCACGCGATAATCCTGCATGTAGGTGAAGCGGCCGGTCATCTTCTCGGGTATGTCGACCCGCGCCACCGGCTTGCCGACGAGGGCGAACTGAGCCGGATCCTTCGTCTTGACCGCCGGATCGACCTTGAGGTCGAGGCGCCCTTCCTTCACGAGATCGGCGTAGGAGAGTCCCTGGCCGCCAGCTTTCGGCCGGACGGTGCCGTTCTCGCTCACCAACTCGTCGGCCGGTACGCCGAGGCGCTCGCTGGCCATCTGCACGAGGCGCGCGCGGGCCGTCGCCGCCGCCTGCCGGATTTCGACGCCGCCCTTCTGGATCGAGAGGCTCCCGTAGGTCGGTCCCTGATCCGGCGTCAGCGCCGTATCGCCCTGGACGACGGTCACGCGGTCGAGCGGCAGGTCGAGTTCCTCAGCCGCGATCTGCGTCAGGGCGGTCTCGACCCCGGTGCCGAGATCCACCTTGCCGGAGAAGATCGTGGCGTGACCGTCGGCGCCGAGCGCCAGGAAGCTGTCGACGCGGTCCGGGGCGACGGGCTTCGCGAAGCCGTTGGTGGCGACCGGCGCGAAGGTCTGGGCGCTGGCGCCGCGGCCAGACAGCGAGAAGCCGACCACGAGGGCGCCGCCCTGGAGGAGCAGGCTGCGGCGGGAGAGGGCGGGTGCGGTCATGACAACAACCTCTGTCAGAGTGTGCCGGCAGCGCGCTGGACAGCGCGCACGATCCGCTGATGGGTGCCGCACCGGCAGAGATTCTGGGCGAGCGCCTGCCGGATCGCGGTCTCGTTGGGCTTCGGCGTCTCGTTGAGCAGGGCAGCCGACTGCATGATCATGCCATTGATGCAGTAGCCGCATTGCGCCGCCTGCTCGGCGATGAAGGCCGCCTGCACCGGGTGCGGCTTGTCCAGGCTGCCGAGCCCTTCGAGCGTCACGATCTTGGCCCCCGCCTTTAAACTCGAGACCGGGGTGATGCAGGAGCGCACCGCCTGCCCATCGACATGCACCGTGCAGGCGCCGCACTGGCCCAGCCCGCAGCCGAAGCGCGGCCCGTGCAGGCCGAGATCATCGCGTAGCACGTAGAGGAGCGGCGTATCGGGGTCGTCCACGCTCACGGGCGCCGCGCGCCCATTCACGTCCAGCGACATCAGCTGCACCATCGGGCATCTCCCTGGAACCATTCTCGGGTGCTCGGCCTATACCCGGCGTAGACCCGGAGCAACGCGGCGGCGTGACAGCGATTCCCATTCGCTGCAGGAAGCCGTGCTGCCCCCGGCGCCGTCAGGGAAGCGCATGCCCTCGCAGAACCGCAGCCGATGCATCCTCGCTCTCGTCCTCGCGCTGTCCGCGGGCCCCGCAGGGGCCGCCGAGCGCCTCGCTCAGGATTGGCCCGAGCCGTCCCGCAAGGCCGCTGAAGCCGTTGCTGACAAGTACGGCGCACCCCAGGAGCAGACGGCGACACTGCTGATCTGGCACCGCAACGGGCCTTGGATCCGGACGGTGGTGCACAAGATGGGAGCCGAGCACGATTTCCCGGCCAAGCACAACGACGTGCTAGAGCAGAGCTTGCCCTACAAAGTCCCGCTCAACTTCTTCAGCGCGGTCGCCACCTTCAACGGCAGCGTCATTCCGGACCGGACGCGAGGCACGCTCACCGCCTACGGCGCTAGCGAGGCCGAGAACGTCCTGAGCCTGAACCTGGCCCGGGCGGTGGTGCGCGGCGAGCTCACGGCGGAGCAGGCACGTGATAAGGAAGTTGCGGCTGCGCAGGAGTTGGCGAACGGACAGGAGCCGGACCTCGCGGCCAAGCTCTCGCTCGATCAGCAACAGGAGGGCGACGTCTCCGACCCAGACACCGCGATGATCCTGCCGCCCAGCCAAAAGCCATAGTCCGGAGTACGCGGCCCTCTGCTCTGGCAACGCGTTGATCCATGGGCGCCCGCTGCCTCGATCTCAGATTCTCATGCCGCGCAGTTCTCGACACTCTACCCCATGCGCTGAATACAGTGGTGAAGGCTGGAGCGCCCTATTCTAATCCGCGCACGTCGGCCGCCGCATCCTGCCGGCCGGGCATCGGGGCATCCGCGATCTCCCGGCGAAACGGCGCGATCCAGTCGTGAAGTGGCCGCCGCGCGCTGGACCGGCTCGTTTGAGGCCGACGCTCGGGACTGTGCGTCAGACGCTTAGAACGATCTTTCCGAGAGGCTCGTTTTTCCTCATGCGGGCGAGCATGGTCGGCGCCTCGGCTAGCGCGTAGCGGCTGTTGAATGACTGATGGAAACTTCCGGCTACCATCGCCGGCCACAGGTCGGCTCGGACGCGCACGGTGCGCTTCATCAAGCCCTGCGAGCAGAGCCTACTGTGGTTGGCAGCGGGGGGCGATGCAGCCTCGCCCTGCATGAGCGTTGTTGTCGAGGTTCGCTGCAGAGAACGTCGACGTTTGCGGCGAACCTACTTTGGAGCGGACCAGCGGCTTTCGGCCAGCATCGGCCGCCGCAGACCGCCTGCCTGAGCGTTTCAGACGGGTGGGATGCGGAACGTCCGCTTCGGATCGCCGTGCCGAACTGGCTGAGCATCATCTTAAGGCATCAGGTTCCTCGCGGCGTTCGCTCACTCCGGCGAGAGCAGGTCCGGCAGGCGCGAGAGATCCTTGAGCGACGCATGCGGTGGCCATGCAAGGTTCGGCGGTTCGCCCACCCGGTCGATCCACACGGAGCGGATTCCGAGCTCGTGGCAGACCTTGAGGTCGGTGAACTGCCCCATGCCGACATGGATGGTTTCCTCTTTCCGCACGCCCATGGTCTTGTAGGCGTGTAGGAAGAGCCCGTGATCGGGCTTATAGGCATGGGCCTGCTCGGCCGTGACGACGAAGTCGAGCGGCACTCCGATGGCCGCGACGGTGCCTGCGATCAGGTCGTCGTCCGTGTTGCTGATGACCGCCAGCCGGTAGCGTGCGCGGAGACGGTCGAGCGCCGCGGCAACCTCAGGGTGCGGCTCGATACGTCCCAGGACCCTCAGCAACGTGTCGCCGTCCTCGGGCTTGGCCGTATGGCCGGCATCGGCGAGGGCCTCGGCTAGGGCGGATCGCAGGATCGACTTGTAGTCGCGGAATTGCGGACGCTTCTGCCGCTCTACCGCAGCCTCTCGCAATCGATCGGCCAGGATGGCCGCTTGCTCCTGCGCATCGGCTTCCGGGAGGCGACGGGCAAGGATCGCGTGGGCCGCCGACCGGACGGCGTCATGCCACCGGACCAAGGTGCCGTAGCAATCGAAGGTGATGACCTTCGGCATCGGTTGAAGCTGCAGCATGATCGGTCCCACCGGGCGAGCCAAGTAGAGTATCCCCGCCTGCAACGCCTGGCGTCCACCCCCTCGAAGATCTGTAGCGCGCGTACGGCTCGGGCGAATGCTACGTTTGTCTCGAACAGGCAGTGCCAAGCATGACAGCCGGCGGGAAGCGGTTTTCCCGCCGGTTCGGCGAATTCACGCGGTGCCGTTGCCACCCGTCGCGCCGTAGACCTCGCCGGTGACGTAGCTCGCCTCCTGGCTGGCCAGGAAGACGTAGACCGGCGCGAGTTCCACCGGCTGGCCGGGGCGGCCGAGCGGCACCTCAGATCCGAACTTCTCGACCGCCTCCTGCGGCTGCCCGCCCGAGGGCTGCAGCGCGGTCCAGAACGGGCCGGGCGCCACCGCGTTCACGCGGATGCCTTTTTCGATGGACTGCTTGGCCAGCGCCTTCGTGAACGCGATGATGCCGGCCTTGGTGGTGGCGTAGTCGACCAGGATCTTGGGTGGGTTGTAGGCCACGACCGAGGCCGTGTTGATGATGGACGCGCCGGCCGGCAACAGGGGCATCGCCGCCTTGGTGATCCAGAACATCGCGTAGAGGTTGGTCTTCAGCGTCCGGTCGAACTGCTCGTCCGTGATGTCGCCGATGTCCGTCTGGTTGGTCTGCTTGCCGGCGTTGTTGACGAGGATGTCGAGACCGTCGAGCTCGACCACGGCCTTGTGCACCAGGGTGTCGCAGAACGCCTTGTCGGTGATGTCGCCGGGCAGCAGCACCGCCTTGCGGCCCTCCGCCTCGATGAGCTTCGCCACCGCCCGGGCGTCCGGCATCTCGGCCTCGACGAAGCTGAGCGCCACGTCCGCGCCCTCGCGGGCGAAGGCGATGGCCGCCGCGCGCCCGATGCCCGAATCGGCGCCGGTCACCAGGGCCTTCCGGCCGGCGAGGCGGCCGTGGCCCCGGTAGCTGGTCTCGCCGTGGTCCGGCTTCGGGTCCATCGCGCCGGCGAGGCCCGGCGCCTCCTGCGGTTGCCGCTTGAACGGCGGCTGCGGGTATTGGGTGCGCGGGTCCTGCATCTTGAGGCGGTGGTCGGAGGCGTCGGTCATGAGGTTGTCCTGGCGCGCCGGTTTCGTACGGGACAGCCCGTGCGGCGCGCGTCTTGGGTGATGCTGTCCGGGAACTTCGGAAATCGGCCCCGCCCCCGGATGTTCCGGCCCCTGCGGCCATGCGGACGCCTCCGGGACCTCGCCTAGGCCGCTTCGCCCCGCCTGTCCCCGAGCGCCGCCAAGGCCTCGTCGGCGGCCCGTATCCCGCTGTCGTGGGCTCCGTGTGCAGTGGTGAAGTCGAAAGGATGCGTCGCCTCGCCGGCGAAGAACAGGCGGTCCTCGAATGGCCGGGCCAGCCGCGCCCGCGCATCGGATCGGCCCGGCAGGGCGCAACTATACGCCCCACCGATGGACGCCATCCGGCTCCAGGACGTCGCCGCGAGGGGGCGGATGGCCGACGCCACGTCACTGCCGAACAGGGCGGCCAGTTCGGCCGACACGTGGGCGAAGCCGGCGGCCGGCCCCCCCTCCGCCACGATACGGGCGCCGTCGCCCCCGAGGAACGCCTCGATCACCGGCCATCCGTTCGGTCGGATCGAGTAGGCAGCCGACCTTGGGCCGTGCAGGTTGCCGTAGGCATGCGAGTCTGGCTCGAACGCTGCGTTATGCCCGATCTCCAGGAAGATCTTTTCGTTGCGGCCCAGCGGCAGGGCGGCGGCCGCCTCGCGCCAGGGTTCGGTCCCGGCGGGAAGGCGGATCGCGTCGCCGGCCAGGACCGCGGTCGAGATCGTGAGGATGGCGGCCCCGGCGCGGATGGTGCCGGCGCGGGTGGTCACGGCGACGCCGTCCGCCGTCAGGTCGATCCGGTCGGCGGGGGTGGCGAGCCGCAGCGTCGTCGTGGACGGCAGGCTGGCAGCGACCAACGTGCCGTAGCCGGACGGCAGATGCCAGTTCCGGCCCGTCGAGGCATCGTCGTAGGCGAGGTAATCGGTCGCGGAGATCTGCTCGGGCGCCATGCCGCTCATGAAGCCGGCGATGGCCCGCACGTAGGCGATCCAGGGGCCGCCCGGCTGAAGGGCGTCGCTGGCCCGGTCGCTGCCCGCCGCGACGATGCGGAGCCGGTCTTCCCAGTCGCCGTACGCCCTTTGCGCCGCCTCTTGTGCGTGCTCATCGTGCTCGATGCCCGGGTGGGCCTTCGCCCATGGCGGTTCGCCTCGGTCGACCGGGAAGCCCGATGCCTCGGCGATGCCGACCCATGCATTTCGATCGCCGGAGTGGAGCCATTCGCAACCGAGGTCGAGCGGGTACCCTCCGATGTCCTGCGTCCACGCGCGGCCTCCGAGGCGCGCAGATGCCTCAAGCAGCAAGGCCGATGAGCCTTGTGCCGCGAGCCGCCGGGCGGCACCGATGCCGGCGGCGCCTCCCCCTACGATGATGACGTCGAACGCGCTGCCCATTGGGGGCAAGGTGAGGTCTGCCGACACGACTTCCAAGGTAGCTGCGCCGGTTGCACTCAACGTCGTCTGCACACCCCGCGGCTCGTTGAACTTCAGACGGCGACCCCGCCGTCCTCCGACCTGGGCGTCCGATAGCGTCCGGCGCCCTCGCTCACGAATCAACCGTTGCGGTACATTCGCTCGTCGATGGCCCCTCCCCTGACCGTCTCGACGCGCCAGGCCTGCACGTGCTCGCCGGCCTCGTGAACCAGGTCCGCGCCGATCCGCAGGGTGATGTCGCTCACGTGGATCGCCTTGCGCTCCGGCAGGATCTCCCGGATGACCCGACGACAGAAATGGCCTGCCCCCTGAAAAGTGGTCCTCCCTGAGGTATGGCTTCGAGCCATGTGGAGGATGTTGTCATGGGACGGAAAAATCATACGGCTGAAGAGACCGTCGCCAAGCTGCGCCAGGTTGATGTCTTGGTCTCGCAAGGCCGTAAGGTCGCCGAAGCAATCCGGTCGATCGAGGTGACGGAGGTCACGTACTACCGCTGGCGTTTTGAGTACGGTGGCTTGAAGGGTGATCAGCTCAAGCGGCTAAAATCTTTGGAGACGGAGAATCAGCGGCTTCGTCGGGCGATCTCCGATCTGACCTTGGAGAAGCTGATCCTGAAGGAGGCAGCCTCGGGAAACTTCTGAGCCCGGCTCGCCGCCGGGCGTGTGTCGACTACGTCGTTGCCGAGCATGGCGTATCGGAACGCTTCGCTTGCCGTGTCCTGGGCCAGCATCGTTCGACCCAACGCAAGGCCGCCGTGGTGGTCGAGGACGAAGCTGTTCTGACGGCTGCGATCGTCGCCCTGGCGCTGCAGCATGGATGCTACGGCTATCGTCGGGTTACGGCCTTGCTCCGGCGTGACGGCTGGACGGTGAGCGTGAAGCGGGTCGAACGGATCTGGCGCCGCGAGGGCCTCAAGGTTCCCGCTCGCCAGCCGAAGCGGTCGCGGCTCTGGCTCAACGACGGCTCGTGCCTGCGACTGCGGCCGGAGCGACCTGACCACGTCTGGTCGTATAACTTCGTCGAGCACCGCACGCACAACGGGCGCAAGTACCGGATGCTGAACGTGATCGAGGAGTTCACGCGCGAGTGCCTCACCATCCGCGTATCCCGCAAGCTTAGGCCCTCGAAGTGATCGACGTGCTCTCGGATCTGTTCAGCCTGCGCGGTGTGCCGGGCCATGTCCGCTCGGACAATGGACCTGAGTTCATCGCTCGATCTGTCCGAGACTGGATCGCAGCGGTCTGATCAGCAACGGCCTACATTGAGCCAGGCAGTCCGTGGGAGAACGGGTATTGCGAGAGCTTCAACGCGAAGCTGCGCGATGAACTTCTCGACGGCGAGGTGTTCTACACCCTCAAGGAGGCCTGCATCGTGATCGAGCAATGGCGGAGGCACGGCAACACCCTCCGACCGCACTCGTCGCTCGGCTATCAGCCGCCCGCGCCGGAGGTCGTCATCTGGCCAACCGAACCGAGCAGCTCAGCGCCGCTCGCACAACCCGCCATCGTCACGCGACCGACGATGCACTAACTTCGAACCTGGGCCACAGGATAGGGGCAGGCCAGTCCACCGGCGCACCTTGCTGGAGAACGTATAGAAGGTTTTCTCGGTCGGCGCCTGATCCGTCTTCCAGCCTTCCAGAATCTGCTCCGGGCTCGGTGCCTCGATCCTCTCCTGCTTCGGCCGAGACACGGCCTCCGTTCGAAGGTCTTCCTTCGGCGGGGGCGAGGGTGTGGGGCGGGTATTCCCGGAGTGCCGGTCCTTGATGATGGTCATCACCTCGAGTTCGGCTTCGACGAACGCCAGATGGAGACGACGATCCGCTGGCGATCCGAACGCGATGTTCAGTCCGGCATCGAGCACGGTCATCATCGCATCGAAATCGAAATGCGTGGCGGTGCAGTCGCCGCGCGCGTTGGCATTGCGCAATTCGGCCTCCCGCGACGCGATCTCCCGTCCGAGTGCGTCGAACCCTTCGCGACTGAGGGGGTCGACGCCGCGCCGCCGCGCTTCATCCGCGGCGAGCTTGCGGTGGCGGAACGTCGCGACCAGACCCTGAAGAACCGTGTCGTCGAGGTCCGAGAGTTTCGGCTGAGCGCTGAGGCAGACGGCGCTTCGCCAAGTGGACGAGTGCGTCCGCCTCGCCATCCAGCCGGCGGGCCCGATCGCGTGCCACGTCCGCGTCGCGGGTGCCGAGGCTGACCCAGAACTCCCGGCCGGCCCGCCTTCCCTTCAGCGAGACGGGCGCGCTTTCGTCGAAGATGCCAGGCCCTGCCGTTCCGGGCACCGCCAGCATGTCGGCGCGCAGCGCATCCGGGATGGTGCAACGGACATAGAAGATGCCCCGACGCTGGACGAGCCCCACCATCTACCTCATGGCTTCGTAGCACTCCTTCGTAGCAGGAGCGCGCTGAAAGGCCTACGGCATCAAAAAGATACCGTCATCACAATGGTTTAAGGGTGATTTGGCGGAGAGGGGGGGGACTGTCCGGCCGGACTTAAAAACTCAATTAAATCAAGGGCGTTTCGTTTGGCGCCACGACTCATTCTGTACCAGCTAACAGTACCAGCGTCGACGTCAAATTTGATGACAAGCGGTTGCCGCAGATAGGTAACGGTGCTCGCCTCCGCCTCCCATGGTCGAGGTGATCGAGGAGTGCGCGTCGGAAGCAATATCCGAAGTCGGGTCAGACATTGCAGCTTGGCAGGATTGGATACTTGATTGCTAACTGAGCCTGTGATGCGCTCATCGAGCCGACGAGCCTTTGGCCGTCCAGAAAAAAAGTGCAGATTCACGATTAGTCAGAGCTACCTTTCGTTTTGGTCGAATGGTGAGGGAGGGCCCACAAGAAGCCGCAACTAAGTTTTGAGTACTTGCGCAGATATCTGCGCTAGACTGCTGGAACCATGTCGATAACGGTGCCGTCCCGATACTCAACCACAGCGACGATGCGTCCGTCAGCTGCACGGGGGCGTGCAGGAGCACCGGCCCGACGCCTGGCTTCCGCGGCCAGGTCGTCGATCCCGACGAGGGGGATCCCGGCTGCGCGGAGCCGGTCCGCAAGTTCCAGGCGGCGTGGGTTCACGGCGACGCCACCGTCGGTGACCACCACGTCCACGGTCTCGCCCGGTGTTGTAACCGTGGTGACGTGGTCGACCACCTTGGCGTGAGACCGGGCGACGAGCTGCGTTGTGATCAGGGTCAGCGATGCACCGGCGGCGGTGTCAGCATGACCTCCGGAGCCGCCGAGGATGATCCCGTCGGTGCCGGTGGTGACGTTAACGTTGAAGGTCCGGTCGATCTCGGCGGCGCCGAGGATCGAGGCGTCGATGCGGTTCACCACGCAGCCGCGGTTGTGCGGGTTGGCGTACATCGAGGCCGACATGGACTGATGCGCCGGGCTTCGGCGGAAACTGTCGACTGCATCGATGTCGAAGGCTTGCACGTCCATCAGCGCGCGGAACAGCCCGGCATCGAACATCCGGACGATCCCGGCCGTGATACCGCCGGCGGCGAAGCTGCCGGCCACGCCCCGCTCGGCCATGATGGTCCCGAGGTAAGCCGCGGCCGCGAGCGAGGCGCCCCCGGCGCCGGTCTGGAACGAGAAGCCGTCCGTCAGCAGCCCAGAGGCGGCGATCACGCTGGCCGCGGTCTCGGCGATGCCGAGCGCCACCGGGTCGGTGGTCGCGCGCGTGGTGCCCGATACTATGAGCGACGGATCGCCGATCGAGGCGATCGGAACGACGAAATCGACCCAGTCCTGCCCGATCTCGATGGGTACCGCCGGATAGGGCACGAGGGTGTCGGTGACGGCGACCACACGCTCAGCGCCCTGCGCGTCGGTGACGGCGTAGCCGAGGGGTCCGCAGGCGGCGCGTCCATGCGTGCCGTTGAGGTTGCCGTAGCTGTCGGCGACCGGTGCCGCCACGAAGGCGACGTCGATGCGCAGGTCGCCAGATTCGACCGCTCGTGCGCGGCCGCCATGGGTGTACATCAACACCGGCTTGGTCAGGATGCGCTGCGAGACCGCCAGCGCCAGCGGTCCGTAGATGGTGCTGGCGGCGAGCCCCGTAACGACGCCTGCGCGGATGTGTTCGATCAGCGGCGCATGGACGGCGAACAGCGCGCTCGCGGCGACGGTGATGCCGCGCAGACCCGCGCGCGCGACCGCATCTAGGACCTGGTTGAGCACGGCGTCGCCGTTGCGCAGGTGATGGTGGAACGAGATCGTAGCGCCGTCGCGCAGGCCGCAGGCACGGATCGCGGCGTCGAGATCAGGTAGCAGCTTCTTGCCCTCTGGCCGCGCCGGATGCACCGTCAGCCCCGCCCGCGTGACCCGTCCGCGATCGGCAAAGGCGCCGGCGAAGGGCCGAACCGGACCGTAGCCGGGGATGTCCGCGGGCCAATGCCCCATGCGGACGCTCATGGTGCCGCGTCCCCGCCCACCGATCCCAAGATGTCGGCGGCGCGCCGGACGACGGGAGCGTCGACCATCCGCCCGTCGAGCTCGAACGCGCCGCGGCCCTCGGCGCGGGCCGCGGCATCAGCCGCCAAAACCCGGCGCGCCCAGGCGACCTCATCTGCGGTCGGACTGAAGCCCGCGTTAAGCAGCGGCACCTGCGCGGGATGCACCGCCATCGCCCCGCGAAAGCCGAAGCGGCGCGCCCGCGCCACCGTCGCGGCGAAGGCGTCGAGGTCGGCGTAGGCGCCGATGCTGTCGATGAAGCCGAGGGGCACGATGCCGGCAGCGCGGGCGGCGCGGAGGACAGCATAGCTCGGCGCAAGCAAGGTGTCGGGATCGGGCACACCGCCCATCGCCGCGGCGTAATCCTCGGGACCGAGGGTGATCGCGGCGACCCGGGGATCGGCTTTGGCGATCGCATCGAGGCGGGGGAAGGCCGTCGGTGTCTCGACCTGCAGGACGAGACGCACCGATCCCGGCGCCATTGCGCGCTCAGCCTCGATCTCCGATACAGCTTCTGCGACCTCGCGGACGAACCCGGCTTCCTCGACCTTCGGTAGCACCAGGGCCGCGAGGCCCGGAACCACCGCCGCCTCGAGGTCGCAGGCCAGCAGACGCAAACCGTGGTTCACCCGCACCATCGCCGCCGCGCCGTCGCGCCCGACCGCGGCGATCGAGGCCGGCAGCGCCGTACGCGCCGCCGCCTTCTCGCCCGGCGGCACTGCATCCTCGAGGTCGAGGATCAGCGCGTCGGCACCGCGTTTGTGTGCGCCCTCGACGAAGCGCGGCACGTGGGCTGGCAGGAACAGAAGCGAGCGCCAGCGGGGCTGCGGTCGGTTCATCCCTATCCTTACATCGCGCCGAGCGCGCGGGGCAGCCACAGAGAAAGCGCCGGCCAGTACGTCACGAGCACGAGGAAGCCGAGCATCGTAAGCAGCCAGGGTAGCACCGCCACGGTGAGTTCGCTGATGCCCATATGAGCGATGCCGCTCGCCACGTAGAGGTTGAGCCCAACCGGCGGATGGCACAGGCCGACCTCCATGTTGACCGCCATGATGATCCCGAAATGGATCGGGTCGATCCCGAGCTTCACCGCGATCGGGAACAGGATCGGCGCCATGATTAGCAGGATCGAGGACGGCTCCATCACGTTGCCAGCGATCAGCAGGATGACGTTGACCACGAGCAGGAACACCAGCGGGCTGAAGTTCTTGGCGATCAGCCAAGCCGCCATAGTCTGGGGGATGTTCTCCGAGGTCATCAGGAACGAGAAAAGCACCGCGTTTGTGATGATGTACAGGAGCATCGCGCTCATGTTGGCCGAGGCCAAGAGTACGCGCGGCACGTCGGACAGCTTCAGGTCCTTGTAGACGAACACCGCGATGACGAAGGCGTAGACGGCGGCCGTTGCCGCTGCCTCGGTGGGCGTGAAGACGCCGGCATAGATGCCGCCGATCACAATCACCACAAGGAGCAGGCCCCAAAGGCTGTCGCGGAAGGCGCGAAACCGCTCCATCCAGGTGGCGCGCGGCATCCGCGGGTATCCCCGCCGCCACGCGATCACTAGGGTGACGGCGGCAAGCAGGCCGGAAAGCACAAGGCCGGGCATGACGCCGGCCAGGAACAGGTTGCCGATCGACGAGTTCGTGGACACGCCGTAGAGCACGAGGATGATCGAAGGCGGCACGAGGATGCCGAGCGCGCCCGAAGTCGTGATGATCCCGGCGCCGAAGCGGCGCGGATAGCCCTCCGCCACCATCGCCGGCAAGATGATCGAGCCGATCGCCACAACCGTCGCGACGCTCGATCCTGACACGGCAGCGAACAGCGCGCAGGCCACCACCCCGGCAAGGCCGAGGCCCCCGGGCCAGTGCCCGACCAGGGAGGTGGTGAAGGCGATCATCCGCTTGGCCACCCCGCCATGCGACAAGAAGTTGCCGGCCAGGATGAAGAACGGAATCGCCATGATCGAGAAGTTCTCGATTCCGGTAAAGAGCTTCAGCGCCACGCTCTCGATCGGCACCTGCGTCAGCGTGAACAGGAAGGTCAGCACCGTCAGACCGAGCGCGATCGAGATCGGCATGCCCGTCAGCATCAGCCCGAGCAGCAGGCCGAAGATGATCAGCGCGCTCATGCCGGGCCTCCAAGCTTACCCATCTGGACGGGGTCGACGCCCTCGACCGTCTCGACGCCGTCGACGTGGGCGTGGTCGCGGGCCGGCAGGTGGCCGGTCCGCAAATAGTGCCAGGCCACCTGGAGGAAGCGGAAGCACATGAGATAGGAGCCGAGCGGGATCGCGAGGTAGACCAGCCAGACCGGGATTTCCATGTCGGGCGTGGTCTGGTCGGTGTGCGCGATGCGCCAGACGAAGTTGGTGCCCAGCGTTCCGACGATCGCCGTGAACAGGGCCCCGCAGAGCAGGCTCGTCAGCACCATGCCCTTGCGCGCCCGCGGCGGCAGCTTGTTCACCAGTACGTCGACGCCGACATGGATGCCGGTCCGGACGCCGTAGGCGGCTCCGAACTTCGCCACCCAGATGAACATGTAGATGCAAAGTTCCTGCGCCCAGCCGAAGTCGAGGCGCTCGGTGTAGGGCTGCAGCGCCGGCACGCCGGAGAGGAACCGGTGGACGACGGCGGCGAAGGTGATCAGTGTCGCCGCCGCCATCAGGCTGCCGATCAGCACCTCTTCGAGCCGATCGAGGATCTTGAGCATCATGACGTGACGCGTCCCGATGTTCGTGCCGCGAACGCGGTCAGTTGTTGGCGCCGTCGGACTCGGCTTCCTTGTTTAGTTCCGCCACGAGGTCCTTGCCGACGCGCGAGGCCATCTCCTTCTGAACGGGGAGAAGCGCCTTGCGCCACGCGGACTTCTCGGCGTCGCTGAGCTCGTAGACGGTGGTCTTGCCGGTGGCTCGGATGTCGGCAAGCGCCTTGTCGTTGTCCTTCTGCGCGATCTCGTGCTCGTAGGTGGTCGCGTCGGCCATCGCGCCCTCCAGGGTCTTGCGGATGTCGGCCGGCAGCCCGTCCCAGAACGGCTTGTTCACGATCACCGCGTAGCCGACATAGCCGTGGTTCGACAGAGTCGCGTGCTTCTGAACCTCGTTGAGCTTCTGCGTGGTAACATTCGAGGGCGGGTTCTCCTGGCCGTCGACCACGCCGGTCTGCAGGGCCTGGTAGAGTTCAGAGAACGCCATCACCTGAGGCAGCGCGCCGACCGCCTTGAACTGCGCCTCCAGCACCTTCGAGGATTGGATCCGGAACTTGAGGCCCTTGAGATCCTCAGGCAGGTGCATCGGTTTGTTCGAAGTCATTATCTTGAAGCCGTTGTCCCAGTAGGCCAGCCCCTGGATGCCCTTGGATTGCAGCTTCTTGAACAAGCCCTGCCCGATCGGTCCGTCCTGAACCTTCCGCAACACGGTGTCGTTCGGGAAGATGTATGGCAGGTCGAAGGCCTCGAACTCCTTGACGCCAAGCGGCCCGAACTTGCTCGTCGAGGGGGCGAGCATCTGCACCGCCCCGAGTTGGAGCATCTCGACCTCTTCCTTGTCCTTGTAGAGTTGGCTGTTGGGATAGAGCTCGACCTTCACCGCGCCGTTAGTGCGCTCCTCGGCGAGCTTCTTGAATCGCTCGGCGCCGAGGCCCTTCGGTGTATCGGTCGTGGTGACGTGGCTGAACTTGATGACGATCGGCGTCTGCGCCTGCACGAGACCGGTGCCGAATAGGCACGCGGCGGCCAGGAGAGTTCCCAGGATCCGAGACTTCATAGCACCCTCCCACTCAATTCCCTGGCGTCGTCCCGGTGGGGCCGCGCCGGTATTTTGGATACCCTCGCAAGTCGGTCCCGCCGCGGTCAAGGCACGGGACTGCCCGCACCTGTCGAGCGGCCTTGCGGTGTCATTCCGTTTTCGAGTGCCGTCCGCGGCTCACCTGGGTTGGCACGTTGGACTGCTGCTCCAGCACCGCGATCGCCACCACCGCCGCCCGCGCGATGTGGAGCCGGCATGACGCTTCGGCGGCGTCCCCATCCCCGGTGACGATCGCCGCAGCGATCGTACGGATCTCGGAGACGCTGTCCTTGAGCCGCCCCGGCTGACTCATGGAGGTTAGGCGAAGCAGGGTGATGCGGTTGTGCAGGGTAGTGAGCATCTGCCGGACAACGGCGTTGCCGCAACCGCGCATCAGTGTGGCATAGAGGGCGGTCTTAGCCGCAATCAGCGCGCGGCGATCCGCGTTTGCGGCCGCTCGCGCGAAGCCCTCGACGTCGCGCCCTAGCGCCGCGATCTCGGCTTCGGGCCGAAGCCTCGCGAATTCGCGGCCAGCATAGCCTTCCAGCAAGCCGCGCACCGCGTAGAGGTCGCGGGCCTCCCCCGGCGTGATCACGGTCACCGACGGGCCCCGATGCGGCACCACGGTGACCAGCCCCTCCGCTTCCAGCTGCCGGATCGCCTCGCGGATCGAGGTGCGCCCGACGCCGGTGAGTTCGCAGAGTTCGCGCTCGATCAGCCTTTGCCCGGGCGGGAAGCGCCCTTCGACGATCGCTGCGCGCAGCTTGTCCTCGACGAGCAGCCGAAGGGTTGCGGGATGGCGTTCGACGTGCAGGTCGAGATCCGGCACGAAGGTCAGAGGTCCGGGCCGACCGGCTCGCCGGTGATCGCGCCCTCGGCCTTCAGCACCTCGTGCGCCGCCTTGAAGGCGTCGAGGCCGGCCGGGATGCCGCAATAGACCGTGGCGTGTAGCAGGGTCTCCCTGATCTCTTCGACGGTGACGCCGTTGGCGAGCGCGCCCTTCACGTGGAGGCGCAGTTCCGCCGGCTTTCCGAGAGCGGTCAGCATCGCGAGGTTGAGTAGGCTGCGCGTGCGGCGGTCCAGCCCATCGCGTGTCCAGGCGTAGCCCCAGCACCATTCGGTGGTGATGCGCTGGAAGGCCATCATGAAGTCATCGGCTTTGGCGAGCCCGCCGTCGACGTACTCGGTGCCGAGCACCGCACGCCGGACCTCTAGGCCCTTCTGGAACTGTTCGCTCTCGGCCATCGCGCCCTCACCACTTCAACTTCGCCGATGGTGACGGTGCGAGTATTGTCTGTCAATCAGCAGATTAGACGCTCTTTACGGTGCGATGCAGCATAAACGTACGTGCTATTGACGGATTGTCTGATGATCTACATCGTGCTTCGGATCGGCCGTGTTTCTTGATGAGACGATGCCAGCGTTCCAGGAGATGCCTATGCCGACGGCCGATACCATCGTCCCTCCCGCCGTGATCGGCTTCGTCGGCCTCGGCAAGATGGGCCTGCCGATGGCGGGGCGGCTGTTGGCAGCCGGCTTCGCGGTGCACGGCTTCGACCCCGTCACTGACGCTCGCGCGGCGTTGGCCGCCTCCGGCGGCGTAGCGTGCGCAACGGCCTCCGAGGCCGCCGCCGGCGCTGCGGCCGTGATCACGATGCTGCCGGACGGGGACATCGTCCGTTCGGTGATGCTCGGCGGAGCAACGCCCGTCGCCGCGGCCATGGAGCCGAGCGCGATCCTGATCGAGATGAGTTCGTCCGCCCCGCTCGCAACGCGGTCCCTCGGCGCGGACCTCGCGGCCGTCGGCTTAGGTATCGTCGACGCCCCGGTTTCCGGCGGGGTGAAGAAGGCGGTGGCCGGCACCCTGTCGATCATGGTCGGAGGCGCGGTCGACGCCATCGCTCGCGTGTCGGCGATCCTCGCGGCGATGGGCGCGGCCGTGTTCGAGACCGGCGGGCTAGGCTCGGCCCACGCGATGAAGGCGCTCAACAACTACGTGTCGGCGGCAGGCCTGATCGCCGCCTGCGAGGCCGTACGGATCGGCGCGGATTTCGGCCTCGACCCGGCGGTGATGACCGACATCCTCAACGTCTCGACCGGACGCAACAACACCACCGAGAACAAGCTCAAGGCCTTCATCCTGAACGAGGCCTACGATTCTGGCTTCGGCCTCGCCCTGATGACGAAGGACATCGGCATCGCCGCCGACCTCGCCACGGCGCTCGACCGTCCGGCGCCGTTCTCGCGCACGGTCGCGGAATTCGCACGGCGGGCGCTCGATGACCTTGGGCCGACCGCGGATCACACCGAGGTCGACCGCTATCTAGGGCGGTTGAAGACCTGACCCCGGCTCAGACCGCGCCCGCGTGCGTCGTGCTCGCCTGCATGCAGATCCGGTCCTCGGCATCGAGCGTGAACCCGGAGAAGCCGCCGGCCGCATCAAGGCGGCCGCAGACGCGAAAGACCTGATTTGCGGTCATCGGAGCCAACCCGCGATATGCGAAACGCTGCGGCGTGTGGCCGATCAGCGTGGCAGCGAGGTTCATCAGCAGGCTCGCCTGCATCGGCCCGTGCACGACGAGGTCAGCATAGCCTTCCACGTCGGTGGCGTAGGGCCGGTCGTAGTGGAAGCGGTGCCCATTGAACGTCATCGCGGAGTAGCGGAACAGCAGCGTCGGGGTCGCGGGGACAGACCAGATTGTGGACCCTTCCTCCGGTGTGCTCCGCGCTGCTTCGGTTCTGTCTGTGCGGCCAGCCTCCTCGCGGTAGACGATATCCTGGCGCTCGCGGATCGCGAGACCGCGATCCGTCGTGACCGCGTGGTCGACGGTGACGAAGCAGAGGCGGCCGCTGCGACCCTCCTTCATCACCACGTCGCGGACGGTTTCGCGCCGACGGATGGTGTCGCCCAGGCGCAGGGTGTCCAGTGTCTCAATCTCGCCGCCGGCCCACATGCGCCGCGGCAATGGCACCGGCGGCAGGAATCCGCCCTTGGCCGCGTGGCCATCGGGTCCGAGGGTATCAGCCCGCGGCGTTTCCGGGGCGAGGCACCAGTGCAGGGCGGGCGGCGCCGCGCCATCTGCCGTCGGCGCGAGGTGGGGCGCCAGCGTTGCCTCGTATTCGGCCAGGATGCGACGAGTGACAACGTCCTCGCCCTCGCGCGTTCGCCCGATCCAGGCTTGCAGATGCGCGACATCCACCGGGCCGACCGCCTGCGCGTTCACGACTTGGTGCCCTTGGTCTCGCCGAGGCCCGGCACCGCGCCGTATGCGCGTTCCGCACCCTCGACGCGCGCAGCCGGGGCCGGGAAGGCGACGGGGCCGGACGGCGTCTCGACGGTGATCCGCCGCAGGTGCGGATGGGTGGCGAGCGCCGCCATGTCGTTGACGGAGGCGAACGCCACGTCAGCCTGTGTCAGCCGGGCGACCACCGCGTCCGCGTCGAGACCAGCGAAGGCGCGGGCCACCAAAGCGTCGGTCTCGGCGCGGTTGCGGGTTCGTGCCACGTTCGTGGCGAAGAGCGGGTCCTTGCCGACCGTCGCATCGCCGACGAACAGCTCGCAAAACTTGATCCATTCGCGGTCGCTCTGGATCGAGATTAGCAGCCGCTTGCCGTCGCTTGTCGAGAACACGCCGTAGGGGGCGATCGAGGGGTGGGCGAGGCCAAGGCGCTTGGGCGGCCGGCCGCCTTCCTGATGGAGTAGCGGCACGGTGAGCCAGTCCGCCATGACGTCGAACATCGAGATGCGGATGTCGGCGCCCCGTCCGGTGATGCCGCGCCCGATTAGCGCCTCCAGGATCGCCGCGTGGGCGGTGGCGCCGGTAGCGATGTCGACCACGGAGATGCCGACACGGGCCGGTTCGTTCGGACCTCCGGTGATCGACGAGAGGCCGGATTCTGCCTGGATCAGCAGGTCGTAGGCCTTGCGGCTAGCGAGTGGCCCGGTCTCGCCGTAGCCGCTGATCGAGCAGGCGATCAGTCGAGGGTGCTGGCGGCAGAGGGTCTCGGTGCCGAAGCCGAGGCGGTCGAGGGCGCCGGGCTTCAGGTTCTGGATCAGCACGTCAGCGCCCGCGACGAGGGTTCGCAGGCTTTCCTTGCCGGACTCGGTGGCGAGATCGATCACCACGGTTTCCTTGCCGCGGTTGAGCCAGACGAAGTAGCTGCTCTGCCCGCCGGCCACGACGTCGTCGTAGCCGCGCGCGAAATCGCCCTCCGGCCGCTCGACCTTGATGACGCGCGCACCCGCGTCGGCGAGCCGGGAGGAGCAGAACGGCGCGGCCACCGCCTGCTCGATGGCGACGACCACAAGGCCGTTGAGGGGAAGACCGGTACGCATCGGAACGGTTCTCCTCAGAAGGATCTAGGCAGGCCGAGGACGTGCTCGGCGACGTAGGACAGGATCAGGTTCGTGGAGATCGGCGCCACCTGATAGAGGCGCGTCTCGCGGAACTTGCGCTCGACGTCGTACTCGCAGGCGAAGCCGAAGCCGCCGTGGAACTGGATGCAGGCGTTGGCCGCCTCCCAGGACGCCTTGGCGGCGAGGTACTTCGCCATGTTGGCCTGAGCCCCGCAGGGGAGATTCTCATCGTAGAGGCGGCAGGCCTCGTAGCGCATAAGGTTGGCCGCCTCGACCTCGATGAAGCTCTCGGCGATCGGAAACTGCACGCCCTGGTTCTGCCCGATGGGCCGGCCGAACACCGTACGCTCCTTGGTGTAGGCGGTGACTTTATCGATGAACCAGTAGCCGTCGCCGATGCATTCGGCGGCGATGAGGACGCGCTCGGCGTTCAGGCCGGTGAGGATGTACTTGAACCCCTGGCCCTCCTCGCCGATCAGGTTCTCGGCTGGGATCTCAAGGTCGTCGAAGAACAGCTCGTTGGTCTCGTGGTTGACCATGTTGAGGATCGGCCGGACCGCCATGCCCTTCCTCTGCGCCTCGTGCAGGTCGACGATAAAGATCGACATGCCCTCGGACTTCTTCTTGACCTGATCGAGCGGCGTCGTGCGGGCGAGCAGGATCATCAGATCGGAATGTTGGATGCGCGAGATCCAGACCTTCTGGCCGTTGATGACGTAGCGGTCACCCTTGCGTACGGCGGTCGTCTTGATCCGCGTGGTGTCCGTGCCGGTAGTCGGCTCGGTCACGCCCATGGATTGCAGGCGCAACTCGCCGGCGGCGATCCGGGGCAGGTACTTGCGGCGCTGCTCCTCGGACCCGTGCCGGATAAGCGTGCCCATGTTGTACATCTGCCCGTGACAGGCGCCGGAATTGCCGCCTGAGCGGTTGACCTCCTCCATGATGACGGAGGCTTCTGTCAGGCCTAGGCCCGAGCCGCCGTATTCCTCTGGGATCAGGGCGGCCATCCAGCCCGCTTTCGTCAGGGCGTCGACGAAGGCCTCGGGATAGCCTCGGGCTTCATCGATCTTGCGATGATATTCCGCAGGGAACTCGGAGCAGAGCGCGCGGACCGCGTCGCGGATGTCAGGATAGCTGCCGTGGTCAATGGTCTGCATCGCGTTTCCTCACCCTGACGGGATTGTCGATGATCGACATCGTGCGCCCCGACGGGCGCCAGAGCACTACGAACGAGTTCGGCACGTCCTGCGCGAGGTTGATCCAGATACTCTTGGCCTGGTGGTACGCGTCGATTGCGGACTAGCCGTTCTCTCGGCCGATGCCGCTACGCTTGCACACGGCGTCGACCTCCGCCGCCGCGCAGATCTCCGACGTCCGCACGCGGCCGAGTACCGACCGTAGGCCTGATGTTTCCGCCCCGGAAGATCGGGCGATCCTCTACCTGGAATGCCGAATTGCGATGGCTTGCCGACCGCTCCGGGACGGGCGCGCCAGCGGTCGCCAAATAACATTTTTCTGCAAGCACTTGCACCGGATATACGTGTGTCGACGCCTCGTTGAGGGATGAGGTCGAAGAGTAAGGTCAAGCGATCACATGGCGGCATCGTCTTGATCGAACCCAGGCCTGATCGGTATGCCGGAGGGATGTCATCGAGGCGGCGTTCATGGACATCACCCAGCTCAAGACGATGATTCACGTCGCCGAACTCGGGAGCGTCAGCAAAGCTTCGGAACGCCTGGGCATCGCACAACCCGCGCTCAGCCGGCAGATCCGTCTCCTCGAGCAGGAACTCGGCACCTACCTGTTCGAGCGCCATGGCCGCGGCATGGCGATCACCGAGATCGGCCACGAGGTCCTGGACCATGCCACGCGCGTCCTCGCCGAGATCGACGCCATCCGCAATCTCGCCTTGGATCGGCGCAGTTCGTACCGCGGCACCGTCTCGGTGGGGACAACGCCGACCGTGGCAGAGATCGTAACGGTGCCGCTGGTCCAGATGATCCGGGAGGCGCATCCGCATCTGAACGTACGGCTGTCGGCAGCCTTCAGCGGGCACATGCTGAACTTCCTCCAGCGGGGGGAGGTCGACATCGCAGTCATCTACAACCTGCCTGCGATCCGTTCGTTGAAGATCGATCCGGTACTCGTCGAAAACCTTCTCCTCGTCGGCTCGGCCAAGAGGGGCTTGCGCCTCGATCGAGCGATCCCGTTCTCCGAACTCGCCCAGGAACGACTCATCCTTCCGAGCGTCGGCCATCGGTTGCGGGACATCGTCGACGAGTGCGCACGCCAAGCCGGCCTCGACCTGTCCTCCGCTATTGAAACCGATTCGTTCCAATCGATGATCAAACTGGTCCGGGCCGGCCTCGGATCGACGATCCTGCCTCTTGCACCGCTCTATCCTCTAGTCGAGCGGGGCGAGCTCAGCGTCTCCCCGCTGGTCGATCCGATCCCGTCGCGGAAGCTGGTGATCGCTTACCCGGCCGACCGGCCTGTCGGCCTCGCGGCCCGTTTCGTCGGCGACACGATCCGGGACATCGCGGCGGACCTCGTCGCGCGTAACATCTGGGTCGGGCACATGATCGGCCACCCGAACTAACCGACCGACGGCGGGCGAGCTATATCGGGCAGGCCGTAATCCTCATATGTCCAAGACACGATGCATCACCCGTTGCAATTTCTTTGTCTAAGATGCCTGCGGCATTTCCCCAGGACAGCCCCAGGTTTGACATTTCTTGGTAAAATAGTCCTAGGCGCGACGCGGATCATCCTGTGGGGCGGCTCGTTCTCTTGCCCGAATTGGAGCAGAGGCGATGACACTCGGCGGTGGGTGCAGATGACTCCGATGCGCAAAAGCACCTACGGATGGGCCCGATGTTTGACGAATTGCATCACGCAGATTGGAGTACGGGAGCTTCGAAGCGATGGGTTGCGTCGGCGTGGCGTACTTCGGCGGGTTGGGTCGTGGTCGGACCGCGGCGGGTCGGACGATCAGATCTATTCGTCGACGCCCTCATCGATACTGGCAGATCACGCCGCGTCCTTGCCGGATTGCGAGAGCAAGACTTCGCAGGCTGATCGCCGCTCGAAGGCGGCCTCAATTATAGCGTGGTCATCGGCGGCCGGGGTGGATCTCGGCGAAGCGCGCGAGCCGCTCTTGGACGGCTTCGGCGCGAGCAGCTCGGGCGAGGACCCGTTCGATGCGCTTGCCGGCCTCCTCGCCATGATTGAGGTGGTTGAGAAGCGCGCGCCGGAGGCGGTGACGCAAGTCGGACTAGAGGTTGCAGCTTGGGAGGGCTGGATCGTCGGTCGCTAGCCGAACCCGGTGGCTGAGTGCGATCCGCGCAACCCGCGCGTGCATCTTTCGTCTGCGTCACTGTACCTACCCCTGCGATCACCACGACCGCAGGGGCGCGTCATAGGATCGAGTTTTAGGCCACGACGATGGCATCCTCGTCGACGCGGCGGCCGCGGCCAGCCGCCTCCAGGAAGGCGGCGAGGGCGTCCGCTTGATGAGCAGTAATTCTGTATACGCTTCATAATGATACCCTTATCGACGACTGACCTACCCACATATGAAACCACATTTCAGGCGCGAACCTACGTGGACGATGGCGAACAAATTTTCCGCTCGAACGTCAGCGCGACCTAAGTTCAGCTTAGGCGTTCGTGAGGCCCGGCCGGGCTCGACTGAAAGGGGGTGGCGTTTCACCACCCCTCGCCCGCGACTGGCCGGGCCAGGGTATTAGCGAAGGTGCGAGAACCTAGGGCCGAGGCCCGCGCGGGTCGCCAAGGCATCGGCAACGCGCACGCGCCCCCGAGACCGCAGCAACGCCGCGTCAGCCTCGTCGGCGAGCCTTTCGGATCGTGCGATGTCGGCACGAGCCCACCGGATGTTCGCGATGGCGAGGTAGGCGAGGATCATGCGCATTGCACGACCCTCTGCGCTGCGTGCCGAGCCTGTGCGATCAAGGCGCCAATCTCCACACTCGCGTGTCGAGCTAACGCCATCGTCACCACCGGATCGCCGCGCATCGCTTGGGCGACGAGCGTTCGCAACACCGTGTCGGCATACTCGGCTTGCCGCAGCAACATTTGCGCTTCGCCAAGAGCCATCGCAGTCGGAACAGGCTTCGGCGCCTGCCGCTTGGGGCGCTTAAACCGCTTTCCTGTGGACGGGACAACGGCAAGGTAGGACGGGATCGGCCTCATGGCTCGCCACCCGACTGCCGATAGGCTTCCATCCAGCGCGTCTCTAAACGCGCGCCCAATTCGCGAAGTGGAACGGCTAGGACATTCAGCGCGCCTGGATCAATCATGACCCCGGCGCTTCCGAGAGCGTCGACTAGGTGCGACCAGCGACGAACATCAAAGATGTCGTCTTCCATCTCCTGCAGAGAGGCCGAAACCTTGGATGGCGTGCTCATGCAGGCACTCCCCAAGCCGAAAACGTATGCTCTCCGACGCCAGCCCACTCGGGTGCGGTGTCGCGCTCGTCTACTTCGGCATCATGCGGCTCGTCCTGCACGTCGCCGCCGTGTTCGTTCTCCTCCTCCCGGTCGTCGTCGGCGCTGTCCTCACGGTCGTCGGTCGCGCCACTGCCCCACGCGAGCAGCGGTCCGTGATCGCGATAAGTGTGAGTGGCTGCCTCAGGGGCGCCTAGGGAAGGCTCAAGGTCCACGTCGCCCGCCAGCATGTCGAGCAAGGCAAGATCCGACTCGATGCGATCCGCGACGCTCCTGCGAAGCGTCTTGAGGCGCCGATAGTCAGCCTCGGAGAAGTGGCGATCCAGGCCTAGGCGTATCGCCTCGATAGCGTCGTGCGCGGCCTGATCCGGGTCGGCAGTTCGCATGGCGCGCAGGGCTAGGGTGACTGGGCCAGGCTGCCTGCCGGCCCCGCGGGGTAATAAGGCCGATTGAGCGCCAGCCTCGGGTAATAAGGGCGTGCGTGTGCTATGGGCGTGGCTAGCCATGCCGCTCTCCTCAACAGAGTGGTGGGGTTAGAGCCGTGGCAAGGGTTCCAGCCTTGTCCCGGCTCGTCATTCACGCTAGCGTCAAATCATGGGCTCGTCAATTAGCGCTAGCGCGAAAAAACGCGGACGTCCGGCCACGACAGGCACGGGCCACACGATTGGCGTTCGAATGCTCCCGGATCAGCTCCGCCCGCTCGACGCCTGGATTGCCGATCAGCCCGACCCTAAGCCAACACGAACAGCTGCCATTCGTAAAGCTGTCGACGACTGGCTCACCGGCCAGGGCTACGTCCGCCACCGCGAGGATCCTGAGGGCGCGAACTGACATCCTCGCCCCGGCGTTGCCACGTTGATGTCGCGCGGCGCGGCGTCCAATTTGGAAACTCGATGCCCTACACCCTTAAACGCCTCGCCCCTGGTAGCTTCGATCTCATCCTCGACGGCGCGGTGGTCGGCAGCTTGGTCCGTGATGTGTCGCGGGACGGGTACGAAGGCGATTGGACAGCCGAACCGCTCGCCGACAGCCCGCCCTTTCCAGCGCCTTTCACAAGTGAGGCGCACAAGTTCCCGAACTTGAAAGCAGCGGCGGACTGGCTCGACGCGGACGTGCCGGATCTTTGACATACCACCGCGCCCGGCCAGGGGTACGTGCGGCACCGTGAGGATCCGAGAGGGGCGAGCTGACGTTGAAGCTGTTCCCAACCCGAGGAACACATCCTGTCCGAAAATCAGAGCAAAGAGTGGAAGCAAGCCGAAGCGGCTTTCGCTAGGCGGCAGAGCCAACCCATCTCCATGCCTGCCGAGGAGCCGCCGGCGAATGTAGCTGAGACCAATCTGGCTCGGCAGAGGGCGGCGCGCTTAGTCAGGGATGCCGAGCAACTGAAGGCGAAGGGCAGCTCGAAATAAGCGGCACGAGCGTCGCCCTTCTCAAAAAATCTCTGCGCCGAGCGACTGGAACTTGGCTGGCATCTAGTGCGTCGACAACACAAGGATGCAACCTCTAACAAAAGGCTGAGCCATGAGAGTCAATATTTTCCATAGTATTGGGTTGATCCTATTCCTATCAACTCCTGCTTTATCTCAAGTCCAACAAAACGATCCAAACGCTGCCAACGCATCGTTTGCCTACCAAGGTGATATGCGCGCGCTTCATCAGAACAATGTTTCTAATTACAACACTCTCAACATGCAAATTCAGCGCGGCATTCAATCCAATAGAGCAAGTTATTACGGATATCTGAATTCTGGAATTGCCGAAAGGTCACTGTCGCGCGGCATAAGCAGGCGATCCCATATTCCTACCGGCCGCGGGTTTAATTCTAGCGTTTGCATTGGTTGTTAGGTCTATGACGGCGCTGCCGATATGCGCGTCATTCGGTCGATGCCGGCACATCCTCTTGAGGAGCAGACAATCGTCACGCAGCTGGTCGAGGCGATCCGCCCGCAGATCGGCAGCGGCTCCACGGGTGCAATCGTCGAGGGTGCCAACGCTGCCTTGTCGGCCTGGGAACAGCGCGATCCGGATGTCCGCGGTCCTCGCGTCGTAGCGGTCAATCAGACCGACGGCTCTGTGACCCTGGGGTAGCTACCCGACACGCCATCACGCACCCCGTTTCACGGCAGTGGAAGGGGTACCAGCAGAGGGCTCTCGCGTAACCCCAGACCTAAGAGTAGTGCGAAGCCACACCACTTGTCCACAACCTGGAGTCATGCGTTAAAGTACCACTTGACTGAGGAAGGGCGGTGGTTATTTTCAGCCTCAATAACACCCCCCACGCCTCTCGTAGAAGCGCCTCAGGGGGGTTTTTTGTTGTCTAAAGTAGATTTCGATAAGCCGCCAATAACTATCGGTGAACAGGTAGAGTTACTAAGAGTCAGGGGCTTGGAAGTTGCTGACCCTGCTGTAGCAGAAGCTTTCATTTCTAATGTTGGCTACTACAGGCTTTCCGGATTTTACAAATACTATCTAGACCCCAATGATCCGCAGCGCGAGAAAATGCGCGCGGGCGTGACATTTGACGACGTAGTGAAATTGTATGAGTTTGATCGAAGGCTGCGGGCCTTATTATCTCGTGCCTTGGAAAGAATAGAAATATCCATCAAATCTAAGCTTTCGCATGAAGCCGCTACTGCGCACGGCGCGTTTTGGCTTTGCGAGCCAGTAAACTTTGATCGCGGGCGTCATGCCCAGATAATAGAGATGATAGATAAATACATTGGAGACAAGACAGTAGACCATCAGCATGTTTTTATAAATCATTTCATGAATAAATATTCTAATCCGTATCCTCCTTGTTGGATGATGATGGAGCTATTTTCTTTTGGCGCTCTATCAAAGGTCTACAAGCTATCAAAGGGAACGATTAGAAAGTCGGTAGCTGACCAATTCGGCTTGCAACACGATATTTTAGAGAGCTGGCTGCACTCACTAAGTTTTGCTCGCAACGTCTGCGCTCATCATGGACGAGTTTGGAATAAAGGCTTCACCATTAAGCCTAAGATACCAAAAATGTACAATAAGGTCTGGCCCGATACCTCACAGGATAAGCTCTATTCGGTTTGCGCTGTTGTCTGGCACCTGCTATCTCGCATTGACCCTGCTTCACCTTGGCCGCAAAGGCTCGCTACCATCCTAGATGGTAAGCCGAACGTGACCCTTGCGGCGATGGGGTTCCCCGACGATTGGCAAGAACGCCGGCCATGGGCATCTGCGAAGCTTGCTCATATCGAAGCTGCGCCGATTGATGCAGGGGACGCGCCTTCAAAGCCCGCAACGCCTTCGACATCCGGCGGGTATGCTCCGTCATGAGCTGGTCGGCCTAGTCGCTCGAAACATCAGCCTTGGGCGCCTGGTGGCACCAGATTGCGAACTCGACGGTGCCGGCAAGCCAGCACGTGCAGAGCAGGATCGGAGCGCTGAAGGCGAAGTTCATCCCGAGATCTTTTCTGTCAAATGTTAAAAACACGGTGGCCACAAAATCCACAGGTTGCAACAAAAATCTGCAGTGCAACCGTGAAGCGATGATGCCGCAGGCGATGTACCGCTCGGAGCAGGCAGACCGCAGAGGTCCAGGCGGTGGGCACAATCACACCGGCTGCCTCGTGTGTGGTGAGGCACCAACACCGTCAGGGTAAGCGAAACTAAACCGATTGGTCCCAGTTCTCCCTCGCTGTCATCGAGCAGCGAGGAGCCCCAATGTTCGCAGCCCGTGCAATCGCTATAGGCCTGGTCGCTAGCATCCTGGCGACCGGAGCGATCTCAGCCGAAATCGATCAGACCGGCAGCATTCAGCGCTCATCCGTCCAGGAGATGCCGGGCGCTCAGGGCCGATCAGTGACCAGTAGGAGCATCGAGACGGTGGCTCTGCCAGAATTAAGCGTCACGACAGAAGCTCGGCGCCCTCGGGAAATTCATATCAAAGAATTCGGGTGGGACCCGCACGTCTGCATCGGCTGCTAATACGACTGACAAAGATGGACAGCGGGAGGGGGCATGCGCGCAATGCGCTTCCCTGCCGGGGAACTGGAAGCCTCGACAACCGCACCCCGGCGGCTATCCTGCCGGGATGCGCATTGCCCTCGCCGCCCTTGTCTTGACCGCTGCCGCAGGTTCGGCAGCACGGGCGGAAGTTAGCCCTGACGTTGCCGCCTGTCGCAATGTAGCAGACTCGCTGCTTCGCCTGCGGTGCTTTGACGACGCGGCGAAGGGCCCGCCAGCTAAGGTAGTTTCGAGCAATCCCTCGGTGCCCACAGCCCCGAATTTCGCTCAATACCCTGCTGCACCCTATCGAGGAACAGTCTCACCACCTGATTTCCGAGGTCGAGATCGACAATACGCAAGCTATCGAACGCGCATCATGGATGGGTTTAAGTCCGGTCCGAACTTCGCTGGCAAGCTATCAGTTGTCGAAATTGGTTGCGGCGCCGGATGCCGTTTCGTCTATGTCATCGATATCCAAAGTGGGCGAGTTATGAACTTTCCGCTGGGCGGTGAGGACAACCTGTATCTTAATATGACTTACAAGACCGACAGTCGCTTGCTTTCTGCTCAATGGGTTTCAGACGAACGCTGCAAATCCGAATTCTTAATCTGGACGGGGACTGAATTCCAGCGAGGGAAGGTGATTGATATCGGTGATCGTGAGAAATGCGGCTAGCGGCTCCAATTTCAAGTTGCCGCCTCCGGCTGCGCAGGCGCATTGCCGAGGTCGTAGAAGCCATCGTTCTTCGTCGCGTCGCCTTTGCGCTGCTCCCAGGCCAGCGTGTTGATTAGGTCGAGCGTCGTTGTCGTGCCGGCGTTCACATCCTGCGTGTAGGCGTAGCCGGCCACCTTCAGCGTCTCGGTCGCGCTCTCTGTAGGGAACAGCATGGGGGACTTCACCGTCACGCCGTCTGACGGGTCCCAGAGGCCGCCCACGCTGGGCTTCAGCCAGCCCGCGTAGGTGAGCTGCAACTGCAGGGCCATGCTCTGTAGGACGGCCGCTTACCAATTCGTCCGCAGCTGCGTGCCTTTCTGGTCGAGCGGCATCTCGGCCAGCACCTTCCAGGTCGCCCCGGGCGTACCGCCTTTCACCGTGGCCTTCGCCTGGATCTCGGAGGCTGACCTGCCGAACAGGCTGTCAGACCCGGGCTGCTGCGAGTTCGAGACCAGCGACTCCACCGCGAGGTGGCGCAACTGGCAGTTCGCCGAGAGGATGTTCTGGCTGTGTAGGGCGGTGACAAAACCATCCACTGGAGCGTCGGCGGGGTGCTGATGCGGCCGGGGTAAAAGCCGGCCAGTGGAGAGGCTTCTCTTTCGGGAGGGGCCCAGGATGTTTGCCGTGGAAGTCTA
>NZ_VRUV01000029.1:0-19838 GCF_008039455.1 Methylobacterium sp. WL116 | reverse complement strand
CCCCGCCAGCCGGCGCGAGAGGTCGCCCTCGTCGGCCTGCGGAAAGGCGGCGTAGAGCCGGTCGGCGATGGCGAGGCCGAGGACGCGGTCGCCGAGGAATTCGAGGCGCTGATAGCTGCCGGCGCGGCCCGCCGCCTTGCTCACATGCGTCACCGCGCGGGCGAGCAGCGACGGATCGGCGAAGCTGTGGCCGATGCGCGCCTCCAGCACCGACAGGTCGGGCTTCGGGCGGGTGATGCGCCGTGCGCGGGCGGAGGGGCGCGCCTCGTCGGGCAAGGCGGGGGTCAGTGGATCGTCGAGAACAGGCGGCCCCAGCGCACGTGGGCCGGCCAGTTCCAGATCTGCCAGGCGGGCGTGCCCTCGTCGATCGAGAAGAAGATCATCTCGGCGCGGCCGACGAAGTTCTCGAACGGGACGTAGCCGACGTTGGCGAGGTCGCGCGAGTCGGTGGAGTTGTCGCGGTTGTCGCCCATCATGAAGAAGTGCCCCGGCGGCACGGTGTAGAGCTCGGTCTTGTCCCAGAACCCGTTGTCGCCGTCGCGCTCGATCGTGTGGTGCACGACGCCGTTCGGCAGCGTCTCGTTGTACTGCGGCACCTTGGTCGCCTGGCCGTACGGGTCGATGGTCTCGTAATCGGCGATGCGCTCGCGCTTGACCGCCTTGCCGTTGATGTTGAGCACGCCGTCGATCATCTGGATCTTGTCGCCGGGCAGGCCGATCACCCGCTTGATGTAGTCGGTGGCGTTGTCCTTGGGCAGCTTGAACACCGCGATGTCGCCGCGCTTCGGCTCGGCGGCCCAGATGCGCCCCTCCGCCTTGGTCGGCAGGTATTCGCTCAAGGGCAGCGAGTACTTCGAGTAGCCGTAGGAATATTTCGACACGAACAGGTAGTCGCCGATCAGCAGCGTCGGGATCAACGATCCCGAGGGGATGTTGAACGGCTGGAACAGCAGCGTGCGCACCACCAGCGCGATGAGCAGCGCCTGGATCCCGACCTTCAGGGTCTCGCGGATGCTGGCCCAGGTCCCCGGTTGCGCCCGGACCTCGTGTTTGCCGTCCCGATCCAAGCGCGCGCGTTCCATCTGTCGATCCGTCTGGGACGAGGCCGACGGCCCGCGCGGGCGCTGCCCGCGGCGCCCCACCGTGTCCGTTGCGTCGCGGCGGTCTAGACCAAGCCGGGTTCCCCCGCAACGCGGCGGGAGGTGGCGTCAACCCCGCCCGGTGCCCTCCGGCACGGCCTCGATGATCACGAAAGCTTGTGCCATCGGCGGGTCGTCGGTGAGGGTGACGTGCAACCGCGCCGCGTGCCCGGCCGGCAGCATCGCGGCCAGCCGGTCCAGGGCTCCGCCGGTGAGATGCAGCGTCGGCTGCCCGCCGGGCAGGTTCACGACCTCCATGTCGCGCCAGAACACCCCGTGCGCGAGGCCGGTGCCGAGCGCCTTGGCGCAGGCCTCCTTGGCGGCGAAGCGCCTTGCGTAGGACGGCGCGCGGGCCGCCTTGCGGTCGCACCGGGCCCGCTCGCCGTCGGTGAACACCCGGTGCGTGAAGCGCTCGCCGAAGCGCGCGAGCGAGCGCTCGATCCGGCGGATGTCGCAGAGGTCGGAGCCGATCCCGAGGATCATCGGCCCCGGCTCCCCGCCCGGGCCGCCTCCATCGCCGCGCGCATGTCGCGGATCGCCCGGGGCAGCCCGACGAAGATCGCGTCGGCGATGAGCGCGTGGCCGATGTTGAGCTCGCGGATCTCCGGGATCCGCGCGATCGGCCCGACGCTGTCGGTGGTCAGCCCGTGGCCGGCATGGATCTCCAGCCCGAGCCCCTGCCCGTGCTCGGCGGCACGGACGATCCGGGCGAGCTCGTGCGCGGTCGCGGCCGCATCGCCCGCGACCGTGGCCTCGCAGTAGCTGCCGGTATGAAGCTCCACGACCGGCGCGCCGAGCGCGTGGGCCGCCTCCATCACCGCCGCGTCCGGCTCGACGAACAGCGACACCCGGATGCCGGCCTCGGCCAGCGCGCGGATGCGAGGCGCGAGGTGATCGTGCCCGCCGACGATGTCGAGGCCGCCCTCCGTGGTGCGCTCCTCGCGCTTCTCGGGGACGAGGCAGGCGGCATGCGGCTTCAGCGTGCGGGCGAGCGCCACCATCTCGTCGGTGGCTGCCATCTCGAAGTTGAGCGGCACGGTCAACGTCCGGGCGAGCGCGGCCATGTCGGCGTCGCGGATGTGCCGCCGGTCCTCGCGCAGGTGGGCCGTGATCCCGTCGGCACCGGCCTCCACCGCCAGCAGCGCCGCCCGCACCGGGTCGGGATAGCTGCCGCCGCGGGCGTTCCGGACGGTGGCGACGTGGTCGATGTTCACGCCGAGGCGGAGAGGATGTGCCGACATGCGCCGATCTTTTCGCGTGGCTTCGAGGTGATCGCGTCGTGCTTAGCCCAGATCGGGCCGCCCTGGCGCCTCGCCGCCGCGAGAAATCGCCCGACCCGTGCTGTTTCGAAGGCGACGCGCCGCGGGTCGGATGGTCGCGGCCTCCTGCGAAGGGCCCTCGAACGCGGAAAGGCCGGGCACGACGGCCCGGCCTCCCTTCGACGAAGCCCGAAGGCTCGTCCGTCGTTGGTGCTCAGCGGACCGGGTTGGCGCCGGCGTTGCCCGGAACCGTGCGGGCGCCGTCCTCGCGGCCGGCCGGCATCGCGTTGGCGGCGCCCGGAGCGGTGCCGGTTGTGGCCGGCATGTCGCCCCGCATCGTGCCGCCCTTCTCCATCGTCTTCTCGGACGGGCTCTTCACGCTGCCGGGATTGTTCATGTTGCCGGTCGCGGACTGCGCGAACGCCGCACCCGAGAGTGCGAGCACGAGCGCCGTGGCGGAGATGAGTGTCTTACGCATGGGACGGATCCTTCGTGTGGTCGGTGTGGGAGGAGGAACGTCGCGGCCCGGGGATGGTTCGGAGAAACTTCGCGCGGCCGACCTCCCGGTGCGTGCGAGCCGCGCCCAGGGGCCTGGTCCCGTTGCGCTTTCCGGGGAACGGAAATCGTCGCCGCCCTCCGGAAGCGCGTCGCGGCATTCGATCGCCGGCACGCAGGCGACGGGACGGCCCGACGTGCCCGGCCGTGCGATTCAGACTTGCGATTCAGCCTTGCGATTTTCCCCGAAACCGACTATCCGCCGCCACTCGCGTTCGCTCCGGCTGGGGGCTGAACGGACGGTGCCGTTCGCGGCACAGGCTTTTTTCCGCGTCGCCTGGCGACGATCGAACGAGCCGTCGTCCCGTGTCTCCGCCTTCGATCAACCGCTCGGGCCCGTTGAAACGGCTCGGAGGGCTTGGCGCCGGGCGATCTCGCGAACCGAACCGGCCCGGAACTCATCGTGCATCTGCATGTCCGGGCCTCATTCAAGCTGAAGGGCCCGTAATGCCTCTCTACGAGCACGTATTCCTGGCACGCCAGGACGTGACGTCCCAGCAGGTCGAGACGATGATCGAGACCTACAAGGGCGTCATCGAACAGAACGGCGGACGTTTCGAGAAGATCGAGATGTGGGGCGTCAAGTCCCTCGCCTACCGGATCAAGAAGAACCGCAAGGCGCACTTCACCCTGCTCAACATCGACGCCCCCCCGGCCGCCATGGCCGAGATGGAGCGCCAGATGCAGATCTCGGAAGACGTGCTGCGCTTCATGACCATCCGCGTGGAGGAGCTCGAGCACGAGCCGTCCGCGATGATGCAGAAGCGCGACCGCGACGACCGCAAGGATCGCGAGCGCGGCCGTCGTCGCGACGACGAGGGCTTCGGTGGTGGCGGCGGCTTCGGCGGCGACCGCGACCGTGGGGATCGTGGCGACCGCGGCGACCGGCCCGAGCGCAACTTCGGCGGGGAGAACTAAGCCATGGCATTCGGTGCAAGTGCTGGTGGAGCCGCCGGCGGCGGTGGCCGTCGTCCGTTCTTCCGTCGTCGCAAGACCTGCCCCTTCTCCGGCGCCAACGCGCCGAAGATCGACTACAAGGACGTGAAGCTGCTGTCCCGCTACGTCTCGGAGCGCGGCAAGATCGTCCCGTCCCGCATCACCGCGGTCTCGGCCAAGAAGCAGCGCGAGCTCGCCCAGGCGATCAAGCGCTCGCGCTTCCTCGGCCTGCTCCCCTACGTCATCAAGTAGGCTCTTCGGAAACCTGCCGGCCCTGGTCCGCCAGGGTCGGCCACCATCCTTCGGGCGACGGTCTCCGCCGCCCGATCGTTGGGGCGCCTCGCCTCTAACCCCGCCCGCACTCCTGCGCGGCGGCGGGACAGCGGATCTCATGGTTCAGAACCTCGGCATCGGCATCGGCGCGGGCCTCGTCTCGGCACTCCTGTTCGGGATGCTGCTGAAGGCCACCCCGCTCGCGATCGTCCTCTACCTCTTGGCACCCCTGCCGATCCTCATCGTGGGACTCGGCTGGAATTCCCGCGCCGCGCTCGCAGCGGCGGCTTCCGGCAGCCTCGCGCTCGCCCTCGTCGTCTCCCCCTATCTCGGCCTCGGATTCGCCGCCTACCTCGCCGTGCCGGCGTGGTGGCTCGCCTATCTCGCCCTGCTCGGCCGGCCGAACGCCGACGGCAGCCTCGAATGGTATCCGACAGGCCGCCTCCTCGGCTGGACCGGCGCGACCGCGGCGCTGGCCTTCATCGCCATCGCCGTCCTGTCCGCACCGAGCCACGAGGCGTTCGAGGGACAGCTGAAGAGCCTGGCCGGCACCATCGTCCGCGCCCAGATGCGTGGCCTGCCGAGCGCGCCGGCCAAGCCCGATGCCGCCCGCCCGGACGCCGGCGAGCCCGTCGCTGACAAGCCCGTCGGCGAAAAGCCGGCGCCCCCCGAAAAGCCCAGCGACGCGGCCGATGCCGCGCCTGCGGGATCCGAGGCGCACGACGACCTGGTCGATGCGCTGGCGCGCACCGTGCCGGCCTTCGCCGCCAACGGGCTCGCCCTGCTCCTGACCTTCTACCTCTGGGCCTCCGCCCGCATCGTCCAGCTCTCGGGCCGCCTGCCGCGGCCGTGGCCGGACATCCCGTCGACCGTGATGCCGCGCGCCATGCTCGGGCTGCTCGGCCTCGCCGTGATCCTCGCCTTCGCGCCGGGCTACGCGGGCGTGCTCGGCACGGCCCTGGTCGGCTCGGTGAGCGCGGTCTTCGCGCTGCAGGGGCTCGCCGCCTTCCACGACCGCAGCCGCGGCCGGCCGGCGCGCGGCATGATGCTGTTCGGTCTCTACCTGATCCTGTTCTTCACGCAGGGCATCGCCCTGATCGTGCTCACCCTGTTCGGCCTCGCCGACACCGCGCTCAACCGGCGCCGTCGCCCCGACGGCGCGACCCCTTGAGACCCCGGCCGGCCCTCATCGGCGGCCTTACCTGAAGAAGGACGAAGACCATGGAAGTGATCCTGCTGGAGCGCGTCGCCAAGCTCGGCCAGATGGGCGAGACCGTGAACGTCAAGCCGGGCTTCGCCCGCAACTTCCTCCTCGCCCGCGGCAAGGCGCTGCGCGCGACGGAAGGCAACAAGAAGCACTTCGAGACCCAGCGCGCGCAGCTCGAGGCGAAGAACCTCGACCGCAAGAAGGACGCCGAGGCGGTCGCCGAGAAGCTCGACGGCCAGACCTTCGTGCTCATCCGCCAGTCGGGCGAGTCGGGCGTGCTCTACGGCTCGGTCTCGACCCGCGACCTCGCCGAGGTCGTGACCAAGGAGGGCTTCACCGTCGAGCGCGGCCAGTTCACCCTGAACCAGCCGATCAAGACGCTCGGCCTGCACGTGATCCCGGTGGTGCTCCACCCCGAGGTCGACGTGAAGGTCACCGTCAACGTCGCCCGCAGCCCGGAAGAGGCCGAGCGTCAGGCCCGCGGCGAGTCGGTCACCGAGCGCGAGGCATTCAACCTCGACGACCTCGGCCTGGAGGTCGGCATGGCGCTGGCCGAAGCCGGCGAAGGCGCCGACGACCGCGGCTGATCGCATCGCCCTGCCCCCTCCCCACGCGGGAGGGGCGGGCTGTGAATGGCGGTGACAGCGGGGAAGGCGGCCCGGGAGGGTTGACGCGTTCCTCGTTTGTTCCAAGATGGGCGCCCGTTCCTCGCACCGAGGGGCGGGCGTCCTCGCGTTCCGGGCACGGTGACGCGGACGCCGGCGGCTAAGCATCGGTCAACCCGACTGGTGCCATGGTCGTCGGATCATGTCTGGGATGCGGCGCCGGCCCGGCCCGCATCGATTCGGAGCGACCGCCGATGGCCCTGCCCAATGCCCTAGCGGCCAAGCTCGAAGCCGTGCAGGCGGAGTACCGCGTCGCGCCGCACAACATCGACGCGGAGCAGGCGCTGCTCGGCGCGATGCTGGTGAACAACGACGCCTACTACCGCGTCTCGGACTTCCTGCTGCCCGAGCACTTCATGGAGGACGCCCACCAGCAGATCTTCCAGGTGGCGACCTCGCTGATCAAGGCGGGCAAGCTCGCGACCCCGATCACCCTGAAGACCTATCTCGGCGACGCCGACTTCGGCGGCCAGACGGTGATGCAGTACCTCGCGCGGCTGGCGGCGGACGCCACCACCGTCATCAACGCCGGCGAGTACGGCCGCACGATCTACGACCTCGCGATCCGCCGTCGGCTGATCACCATCGGCGAGGACCTCGTCAACGGCGCCTACGAGGCCCCGGTCGAGCAGGCCCCGCGCGACCAGATCGAGGACACCGAGCGCCGGCTCTACGAGCTCGCCGAGGCCGGCAAGTACAGTGGCGGCTTCCAGAAGTTCTCGGACGCGCTCACCGCCGCCGTCGACATGGCGGCCAAGGCGTATCAGCGCGAGGGCAAGCTCTCGGGGCTGGCCACGGGGCTCTCCGACCTCGACGCCAAGATGGGCGGCCTGCAATCCTCGGACCTGATCATCCTCGCCGGCCGCCCGGCCATGGGCAAGACCTCGCTCGTCACCAACATCGCCTTCAACATCGCGAAGGCCTACCAGGGCGAGAAGCAGGCCGACGGCACGATCAAGACCAAGAACGGCGGCATCGTCGGGTTCTTCTCGCTCGAGATGTCGGCCGAGCAGCTCGCCACCCGCATCATCGCCGAGCAGTCGGGCGTGCCCTCCTACAAGATCCGCCGCGGCGACATCCGGCCGGAGGACTTCTACAAGATCACCGACGCAGCCCGCGACATGCAGACGATCCCGTTCTACATCGACCAATCGGGCGGCATCTCGATCGCGCAGCTCGCCGCCCGCGCCCGGCGCCTCAAGCGCCAGAAGGGCCTCGACGTGCTGATCGTCGACTACCTCCAGCTGCTGGCGGGCTCGGGCAAGCGCTCGGACAACCGCGTGCAGGAGATGACCGAGATCACCACCGGCATGAAGGCGCTGGCCAAGGAGCTCTCGGTTCCGATCATCGCCCTGTCGCAGCTGTCGCGTCAGGTCGAGAACCGCGACGACAAGCGCCCGCAGCTCTCGGACCTGCGCGAATCGGGCTCGATCGAGCAGGACGCCGACGTGGTGATGTTCGTGTTCCGCGAGGAATACTACGTCAACAACAAGAAGCCCCGCGAGGGGACGGAGGAGTTCTTCGCCTGGGAGGCGGAGATGAACCGCGTCCACGGAAAGGCCGAGGTGATCCTCGGCAAGCAGCGCCACGGCCCGACCGGCACGGTGGAGCTGCAGTTCGACGCCAACATCACCCGGTTCTCGAACCTCGCGCAGAGCGACCGGCTGCCCGAGCAGATGTGATAGGGTGTGACTGCGCGAATGCAGGAGGACGACCGTGGCGCCGCCGAGACGCGTGGAGAGCTCGAGATCCGGAGCGGCTTACGAGGCCGACGTTGCGGCATGGTCGCTGGAGCAGGCCGCGCATCTGCGCGCGCGCGCTTGGGATCGCCTCGACCTCGCGCATCTCGCAGATGAGATCGAAGCCTTGTCCCGCACGGAACATCATGCCCTGACGAGCGCTCTGCACGTGATCCTGCTACACCTGCTGAAGTGGGATCACCAGCCCCAGCGGCGCACGCGTGGTTGGGCCATCTCGATCAAGACGCAGCGCCTCTCGGTCGCTGAACGGATCGAGGACAGCCCGAGCCTTGCGCCGCTGCTTCCGCAATTCCTGGCTCGTGCCTATCGCCGGGCCCGGATCGAGGCCGCCGGCGAGACCGGCCTCGACGAGTCGGCCTTCCCCGTCGCGTGCCCCTATTCTTACGAAACGATCATGACGCGTCCGATCCCCTGGCCGCCCGAGCCCGAGGCCACTTAGGCGTTACAGCGTCACCAGCGCGCCGGGCTGCTTCACCTCGATCTCGACGAAGGCGATCGGATGGTCCGAGCCGTTCATCACGTCGTGGCGGATGCCCGCCGGGCGGCTGTAGGCCTGCCCCGCGGCGAGCGCGGTCTCGCCGACCTGCTCGCCGTCATGGACCCGGAGCGTTCCGGCCACCAGCATCACCACGAAGTAGGGCCAGCCGTGCTCGTGCCATCCGGTCACCGCGCCGGGGGCGAAATCCCAGCGGGTGATGCGAAGCGTCGCGTCGTCCTGCTGGACGGTGGGAATCGCCGGGATCGTGCAGGCGAACGCCATTGGCTGTCTCCTCGGAAGGCTGCGCGCGCCGCAAGCCCCGTGTTGCAGGTTTCGCGTTGCAGGTCCTGCGTTGCAGGCCACGTGCCTTCCGGCCGCTGGCGCGGTAATGGCATGCCCTGACCCGTCAGGCTGCGCGGACGGCGACGCACGCGCGGCGGAACATCGGAGCCCGACGATTTCCCGAGACAGCACCGTCGCGACCGACGCCATCGGGCACGGCGCCCGCCTCATCGTCGATCTCGACGCCATCGCGGAGAACTGGCGCCGCCTCTCGGCAGAGGCACCGGGCCGCGCCTGCGCCGCGGTGGTGAAGGCCGACGCCTATGGCTGCGGCGCCGAGCCGGTCGCCCGGGCGCTCTGGGCGGCGGGCTGCCGCACGTTCTTCGTCGCGCATCTCGGCGAGGCCGCACGCGTGCGGGGCGCGCTGCCCGAGGCCGCGATCTACGTCCTGAACGGGCTCTCCCCCGGCTCCGCCCCGGCCTATCTGGCGATGGACCTGCGCCCCGTCCTCGGCTCGGTCGAGGAGGTGTCGGACTGGGCGGCGGCCTCGCGCGGGATGCGTGCGGCCGCGCTCCACGTCGACACCGGCATGAACCGTCTCGGGCTCGCCGTCCCGGAGGCGCTGGCGCTTGCCGGCGATCCACGGATCGGGGCCGCCGGCATCGACCTCGTGATGAGCCACCTCGTCAGCGCCGAGCTGCCCGACGAGGCGGTCAACGCCCGGCAGATCGCCGACTTCGCGACGGTGCGGGCGGCGTTTCCCGGCATTCCCGGCTCGCTCGCCAACTCGTCGGGCATCTTCCTCGACGGGGCGACGCATCACGACCTGCTGCGGCCCGGCTACGCGCTGTTCGGCGGCAACCCGACCCCCACGCGCCATGCCAACCCGATGCGGCCGGTGGTGCGGCTGGAGGCGACGATCCTGCAGATCCGGCAGGTCGCCGCCGGCGCGCAGGCCGGCTACAACGGGCGCTGGACCGCGCCCGCGCCCCGGCGCCTCGCGACGCTCTCACTCGGCTACGCCGACGGCTATCCCCGGGCCGCGAGCGGGCACGGCCACGCGCTCGTCGCCGGCATTCCCTGCCCGATCCTCGGCCTCGTCTCCATGGACCTGATCATCCTCGACGTCACCGAGGCGGCGGACGCCCGGCGCGGCACCGTCGCCACGCTGATCGGCGATGGGCTGGACGTCGACACGGTGGGACACGCCGCCGGCACGATCGGCTACGAGATCCTGACGGGGCTGGGTTCTCGTTACGTTCGCACGTATATCGGGACGTGACGCCGTCCGCCCCGAGCGGATCCGGCCCCGAACCTGCTGCGAGCGCATGGCAAAGATCCACCAGACCTTCATCTGCCAGGCCTGCGGCGCGGTCTACAACCGCTGGCGCGGGCGCTGCGAGGCCTGCAATGGCTGGAACACGATCGTCGAGGAGACGCCGGGCGGCTCCGGGCCGCAATCGGGCCCGGCCGCGACCCGGCCCGGCCGGGCCCGCGGGCGGGTGTTTCCCCTCGAGGGCCTGACCGGCGAGGCGCGGGAAGCGCCGCGCATCCCCTCCGGCATCGGCGAGCTCGACCGCGTCACCGGCGGCGGATTCGTGCGCGGCTCGGTGATCCTGCTCGGCGGCGATCCCGGCATCGGCAAGTCGACCCTGCTGATGCAGGCCTCGGCCGCGATGGCGAAGACCGGCGAGCGCGTCGCCTACATCTCCGGCGAGGAGGCGGTGGGGCAGGTGCGCCTGCGCGCCGAGCGCCTCGGGCTGTCGGGCCACCCGGTGGAGCTGGCGGCCGAGACCAACGTCGAGGACATCGTCGAGACCCTGTCGCAGGGGCGCCCGCCGGCACTGGCGATCATCGATTCGATCCAGACCATGTGGACCGAGACCGTCGAATCGGCCCCCGGCACGGTCACGCAGGTGCGCTCCTCCGCCCAGTCCCTGATCCGCTTCGCCAAGACCACCGGCACGGCGGTGATCCTGGTCGGCCACGTCACCAAGGACGGGCAGATCGCCGGCCCGCGGGTGGTCGAGCACATGGTCGACGCGGTGGCCTCGTTCGAGGGCGACCAGGGCCACCATTTCCGCATCCTGCGGGCGGTGAAGAACCGCTTCGGGCCGACCGACGAGATCGGCGTATTCGAGATGACCGACATGGGGCTGGCCGAGGTGCCGAACCCCTCGGCGCTGTTCCTGGCGGGACGCGACCATCAGGCCGCCGGCACCGCGGTCTTCGCCGGCATGGAGGGCACGCGGCCCCTGCTGGTGGAGATCCAAGCGCTGGTCGCGCCCTCGTCGCTCGGCATGCCGCGCCGGGCCGTGGTCGGCTGGGACCCGAACCGGCTCTCGATGGTGCTCGCGGTGCTCGAAGCCCATGGCGGCATCCGCCTGGGCACGCACGACGTCTATCTCAACGTCGCGGGCGGCCTGCGCATCTCCGAGCCCGCGGCGGATCTGGCGGTGGCCGCCGCCCTGGTCTCGTCGCTGTCGGGCGCGGTGCTGCCGCCGGAGACCGTGTATTTCGGCGAGATCGGCCTGTCCGGCGCGATCCGGCCGGTGGCGCAGGCCGGCGCGCGCCTCAAGGAGGCGCAGAAGCTCGGCTTCGCCAAGGCGATGACGCCGCAAGGGCGCGGCGAGACCACCGACCGCGCGCTCGCCACGGAGTCGCTGCGCCACATCGCCGACCTCGTGGCCGGCATCGCCGCGAACGGGCCGCGCCGGGTCGCCTCGGGCAAGCGCCGCCATGCGGCCCACGACGAGGATGCGGATTAGGCGACCGGCTGAGCGCGGTTCTCAGGACGACCTGTGCCGCGCCGGCGGCTTGGGAAGGGCGGTGAAAGCCCGTCTGCAACCGGCGGGTTCCGGCGGCCGGCAGTCGCCACCGAGGGTGACGGCCGAGTTTGACCGCGATATAAGGCGCCCGCGGTCCAGGGGAGCCGCAGACCGCATCGCTTTCGTCGTGGCATCTCCCCATCCGATCCGAACCCGCAGATGCCGTTTTCCGTCCTCGATCTCGTGGTGCTCGGCATCGTCGTGGTGTCCGCCCTGCTGGCGGCCGTCCGCGGCGTCACGCGGGAGGTGCTGGCGATCATCGCCTGGGTCGCCGCCGCCGCGGTGGCGTGGTCGCTCTATCCGATGCTTCTGCCGACGGTGAAGCAGCACGTGACCAGCGACACCGTCGCCCTCGTCGCCTCGATCGCGGCGATCTTCCTCGGCACGCTGATCGTCGTCTCGATCATCACGGTGAAGATCTCCGACGTGGTGCTCGATTCGCGCATCGGCGCGATCGACCGCTCCCTCGGCTTCCTGTTCGGCGCCGCCCGCGGCTTCCTGATCTGCGTGATCGGCTGGGTGTTCCTGTCCTGGCTGGTGCAGGGCAAGGTGCCGACCTGGGCCGCCGAGGCGCGCACCCGGCCGATGCTGGAGAAGTCCGGCGACGCGCTGGTGGCGCAGCTGCCCGAGAATCCGGAAGGCTTCCTGAAGCAGTTCAAGAAGCCGAAGGTCGACACCCCGCAGAACGAACCTGTGGATGCACCGGCCGAGACCGAGGTGCCCCCGCGCCAGACCACGCCGGCCATGCCCGCGCCGCGGCGCTGAGGGCGCGCGAAAGAAGGCCGGCTCGGCATATGTTGCCGCGGTGACCCTGACCTGCGTCCGGTCCGGCTTGGTTGCGATGCCGCGAGGCCTCAGATAACGCCTTGACGACGGCGCCGCGGGGCCGGCCGCGCGGACGCGGTCCGGGCAGCTTGCGGGCGGACGGCAACCAGGGATCGACCTCAGGCCATGTCACACCGCGCCGTAACCGTGGATTCCGTGTTCGACCCCGAGACCGACGGCGATACGCTCCGCGAGGAATGCGGCGTCTTCGGCATCTTCGGGCATCCCGACGCCTCGGCGATCGTCGCGCTCGGGCTGCACGCCCTGCAGCACCGCGGCCAAGAGGCGGCGGGCATCGTCGCCTTCGACGGCGAGGTCTTCCATTCCGAGCGGCGCCCCGGCCTCGTCGGCGACTCGTTCTCGGACGGCGGCACGATCGCCCGGCTGAAGGGCCGCGCCGCGATCGGCCACGTGCGCTACTCGACCACCGGCGGCACCATCCTGCGCAACGTCCAGCCGCTCTTCGCCGAGCTGGCCGGCGGCGGCCTGGCGGTGGCGCATAACGGCAACCTCACCAACGCGCTCTCGATCCGCCGCGACCTCGTGCGCGACGGCGCGATCACCCAGTCGACCTCCGACACGGAGGTGATCCTGCACCTGGCCGCGCGCTCGCGTAAGCCGCGGATCGTCGAGCGCTTCATCGATGCGCTGCAGGCGATCCAGGGCGCCTACGCCATCGTCGCGCTCACCAACAAGAAGCTGATCGGCGCCCGCGACCCGCTCGGCATCCGCCCGCTGGTGCTCGGCGAGCTCGACGGCCGCTACATGCTGGCCTCGGAGACCTGCGCGCTCGACATCATCGGCGCGAAGTTCGTGCGCGACGTCGAGAACGGCGAGGTCGTGGTGATCTCGGAGGACGGCATCGAGTCGATCCGCTTCGCCGACAAGGTGCCGATGCGGCCGTGCATCTTCGAGTACATCTACTTCGCCCGGCCGGATTCGGTGGTGAACGGCAAGAGCGTCTACGCCGTGCGCAAGAACATCGGCGTCGAGCTGGCCCGCGAGGCCGCGGTGCCGGCCGACGTGGTGGTGCCGGTGCCCGATTCCGGCGTGCCGGCCGCGCTCGGCTTCGCACAGCAGACCGGCATCCCGTTCGAGATGGGAATCATCCGCAACCACTATGTCGGCCGCACCTTCATCCAGCCGACCCAGTCGGTGCGCGAGCTCGGCGTGCGGATGAAGCATTCGGCCAACCGGGCGGCGATCGAGGGCAAGCGCATCGTGCTGGTCGACGACAGCCTGGTGCGCGGCACCACCTCGGTGAAGATCGTGCGGATGATGCGCGAGGCCGGCGCGGCGGAGGTGCACTTCCGCATCGCGAGCCCGCCGATCACCTATCCCGACTTCTACGGCATCGACACGCCGGAGCGCGAGAAGCTGCTGGCCGCCACCCACGACCTCGAAGGCATGCGCCGCTACATCGGCGCGGATTCGCTGGCCTTCCTCTCGATCCCCGGCCTGTACCGGGCGATGGGCGAGGCGGAGCGGATTGAGGCCTGCCCGCAATACACCGACCATTGCTTCACCGGCGACTACCCGACCGGCCTGACGGACCTCGCCATCGCCGGGCCAAAGCGCCTCGCGATGCTCGCCGAAGCGGACTGACCCCTCGCGCATGACCGACACGAAGACCTCACTCGACGGACGCGTCGCCGTCGTCACCGGCGCGTCGCGTGGGATCGGCCGGGCCGCTGCGCTGGCCCTGGCGGAGGCCGGCGCGCACGTCATCGCCGTGGCGCGCACGCAGGGCGCGCTGGAGGAGCTCGACGACGCGATCCGCAGGGTCGGCTCGAGCGCGACCCTCGTGCCCCTCGACCTGACCGACTACGACGGCATCGACCGGCTCGGCGCGGCGATCAACGAGCGCTGGAAGCGCCTCGACATCGTCGTCGGCAATGCCGGCATCCTCGGCAATCTCATGCCGATCGGGCACATCACCCCGAAGGTCTGGGGCCAGGTGATGGACGTCAACGTCACCGCGAACTGGCGGCTGATCCGCTCGTTCGACCCGCTGCTGCGGATGTCGGATGCCGGCCGGGCGATCTTCGTCACCTCCGGGGCGGCGGGCAAGTGCCGGGCCTACTGGGGGCCCTACTCGGTGTCGAAGGCGGCGCTCGAGGCGCTGGTGCGGACCTACGCCGCCGAGAACGAGACCACCAACGTCCGGGCGATGCTCCTCAATCCCGGCCCCCTGCGCACCGACATGCGCCGCGCGGCGATGCCGGGCGAGGACCCGGAGACGCTGAGGACGCCGGAAGACCTCGCCCCGCATTTCGTGCGGCTGGCGAGCCCCGCCTCGAGCGAAACCGGGCTGATCTACGACTTCCCCACCGATCGCACCGTGAGCCCGCAAGCGCCGCGCTGAGCGGTCGGGGCCGAGCCCGCACTTTTCCGGATATCCTGATGATCGACGTGCGCTGCATCTGCGCGATCGGCCAGCGCGGCCAGCTCGGGCTGAACGGCCAGCTCCCCTGGGAGGGCAACACCGACCCGCTCTTCGTGGAGGACGTGACGCGGTTCTTCGCGCTGACCATGGGCCACGTGCTGATCGCCGGCCCGAAGACGGTGGCCTCGGTGCCGGCCTTCGCGTTCAACGACCGCACCATCGACGTGATCCGGTCGCACGAGGATCCGGAGGGGGTGCTCGCCCGCTATCCCGGTCGCCGCATCTTCGTCGGCGGCGGCATCGCGGTCTGGAACGTCTACGCGAAGTACATCCAGAACTGGGACGTCACCCGCCTGCCCTACGACGGCGAGGCCGACCGCTGGTTCGACCCGGGCTGGCTCGTCGGCGGCGCCCTGCGCGTCGGATAGGCGGATCTGGACAGTCCGTCGGGAAAGTCCGTACTCTCGCCCGATGGGCGAGCACAGCGTCATCGAAGCCGAAGAGCATCTGTCCGAGCTGATCGACCGCGCGCTCGCGGGCGAAGGCGTCGTGATCACCCGGGATGGTCGGCCGGTCGCCAACCTACAGCCGATCCCTCGGTCGGGGCGGCCCGTGACCGCCGAGGACCTGGATTGGCTGGCAGCCCGTCGCGCGCGAACCGCCGCGCCCTCCGAGGATGCCGGGCACCTCGTCGGCCGCATGCGCGACGAGGATTGGTGAGGACGTACCTCGATGCCAGCGTCCTGGTCGCCCTTCTGACGGATGATCCGTCCACGGCGCGGGCGGACGCCTTCTTTCGACGTCACGAGCCGATCGCGATCGTCAGCGATTTCGCAGCGGCGGAATTGGCCTCGGCCCTCGCACGCCGGGTGAGAACCGGCGAGATCGACGCGGGCGCCGCGCAATCGGCGTTCTCGGATCTCGATCGCTGGATCGAACGGGTCGCGGAACGCATCGAGGTCGCATCGTCCGACGTCGTCGCGGCGACCGGGTTTCTCCGCCGCCTCGATCTCACGCTCCGTACGCCGGACGCCCTGAACATCGCTCTGTGCCGTCGTGCGAATGCCGTCCTCGCGACCTTCGACATCAAGATGGCGACCGTCGCGCGCACCCTCGGCCTGCAGGTCACGGAAGGATAGCGTCCTTCGCGCCGAAAAATGCGCCCTCGGGACCGCACTAGGCCCGCTCCCGCCCTATCTGCGCTCGGATCCTCCCGACGAAAGATGCCATGAGCGCCCACAGCTACCGCTTCGGCATCGAAGAAGAGTATTTCCTGGCCGATGCGGAGACGCGCGGCACGCCGCGGCGCTCGGTCAAGCCGTTCCACGTCGAGGCGGCCGAGCGCTTGCCCGAGGCGGGGCGCGAGCTGCTGCAGTGCCAGGTCGAGGTCTGCACCCCGCCCGTCACCGCCTTCGCCGAGGCGCGCGACTCGCTCGCCCGGCAGCGCGGCGCGCTCGCGGACCTCGCCGCCGAGCACGAGCTGCTGATCTTTGCCGCGGGCACCCATCCGGTGGCCGACTGGTCGCGGCAACTGCCGACCAAGGGCGACCGCTACCGCGGCATCCTGCGCGACGTCGGCCTCGCCGGGCGCCGCAGCCTGATCTGCGGCATGCACGTCCACGTCGAGGTGCCGGACCCGGAGGCGCGGGTCGACCTGATGAACCGGCTGCTGCCGTTCCAGCCGCTGCTGTTCGCGCTCTCGGCCTCCTCGCCGTTCTGGCAGGGCAAGCCGACGGGGCTCACCGCCTACCGCCTGAGCGCCTTCGGCGAGCTGCCGCGCACCGGCCTGCCCGAGCTCTTCGCCGATGCCGCCGCCTATGCGCGCTACGTGCGGATAATGACGGAGGCCGGCTCGATCCAGGATGCGAGCTTCCTGTGGTGGTCGCTCCGGCCCTCGATCAAGTTCCCGACGCTGGAGCTGCGCATCGCCGACAGCTGCACGCGGCTCGCCGACGCGCTGACCATCGCCGCGCTGTTCCGCTGCCTCGTGCGCTGCGTGGTGCGCCGGCCGGACCTCAATGCCGGGCTCGACGGCGTCTCCCGGGCACTCGCCGACGAGAACCTCTGGCGCACCCAGCGCAGCGGCGTGGGCGCCGAGCTGATCGACGAAGCCCGCGAGGCGGCCCTGCCCTTCGCCGACGCCTTGGAGACGGTGCTCGACCTCGTCGCCGAGGATGCGGCGGCGCTCGGCTGCGCGGCCGAGGTCGCGCATGCGCGGACCATCGTCTCGGGCGGCACCAGCGCCGACGGCCAGATCGCCGCGTTCGAGGCCGCGCGAGAAGCGGGGCACAGCAACCGGCAGGCGCTGGACAAGGTGGTGGAATGGCTGGCGCGGACGACCCGAGGGGTGTGAGCGTGCCCTCGCCCGGCCGTATTTCGGCTGCGCCCGTTCGCGTCCTCTGCGTCGGCTATAGCGTCACAGAGCAGATCGGCTACGTGGAGCGGGCTGGCGACTGCGCCTCCTCTGACGGTGCCGACCTCGTTTTCCTCAAGTCTGGCTGGGGCGGGCACAGCGTCCACGCCATCGCCTACATGATCGACGAGATCCTCGACACGATCCCCTGCGATCGGGTCCTGCTGGAATTGTTCACCGACAACGTGCGCTACTACGATCGGAGGGCGCTGCGCTTCTATCTCGATCAGATCCTCGCGGCGACCGCCCGCCGCGGCCGGCCTGTGGCCTTCCTCAACCTGTATCAGAACGGGGTCAACTATGCGTCGGAGACGGTCGCCGGCCTCCTCGACGACTACGAGACCAGTTTCGGTATCCCGACCCTGGATCTCGCCCTGCCCCTGGCCAAGTCCGGCCCAGAGGAGCGTGCACTCTGGCTGAAGGACGGCACCCACGTGACTCCTGCCGGTGCCGATCTGTATGGCAGGCAGGTCTTTGACTTCGTGCGCGGGCGTGGGTTCGGCGACGCCTACATCCGCCACTACCGCACGCTTCCTGGCCTGTTCGTGCCCCTCAAGCTCGCGACGACGCCGGACCGGTCTCGCCCTTTTGCGCTGTACCGAAACGGCATTCCGCTGCACTATGTGACGATCCCTGAAAAGACGTCGCTCTCGATCGATCTCGGGCGTACCGCCGACGTGCGCCCCGTAATGACCACCTACGGCCCCCTGAACGGGACACTACGCTTCTCGAGCCCATCCATCGAGCGGACCCGCGACGTGCTGCTCTACGACCGTTTCAGCTACTACGCGCGCTCGATCGTCATGAACGTGAACCTCAAGGGCATCCGAACCTTGACGTGCTTTCAGCTCGACATCGTGCCCGACATTGAACTCGCGAAGGGTGAGAAGAACACCGGGCCGCGGATGGGCTACGTCTCGCACGTATTCCTGCACCGCCGCCTGAGGCCGGCGGAATGGTTGCGCCATTACGGGCACGGCGCATGCTGGGCTGTGCATCGCATGCGATGCGCCCTCGCCCGCGTCGGAGGGAGAACCGGCGCGTGATCTACCCTTTGTCGAACGGGTTCGACGAGGTGCGCAGGGAGAGCCGGATCGGGGTGCCCGGCAGGGCGAACGCCTCGCGCAGCGAGTTCGTGAGGTAGCGGGTGTAGCTCTTCGGCATCGCATTGAGCTGGTTGCCGAACAGGGCGAAGTGCGGCGGGCGGCTCTTCACCTGCGTGGCGTAGCGGATCTTGATGCGCCGGCCCGATACGGCCGGCGGCGGGTTGCGCTGCGTCGCCTCGGAGAGCCAGTCGTTGATCCGCGAGGTCGAGATGCGGGTGTCCCAGACCTCGGCCGCCTGCACCACCGCCTGCATCAGCTTGTCGACGCCGTCGCCGGCGAGCCCCGAGAGCGGCACCACCGCGACGCCGCGGACCTGCGGCAGCAGGCGGGTACAGTCCTCGCGCAGCGACTTGAGCAGGCCCGGCTGGTCGGCGACGAGGTCCCACTTGTTGAGGCCGATCACCAGCGAGCGCCCCTCGCTCTCGACGAGGTCGACGATGGTGAGGTCCTGCTTCTCGAACGGGATCGTGGCGTCGAGCAGCACCACCACCACCTCGGCGAAGCGCACGGCGCGGATGCCGTCCGAGACCGCGAGCTTCTCGAGCTTGTCCTCGATCCGGGCGCGGCGGCGCATCCCGGCGGTGTCGTGCAGCTTGATCCGGCGCCCGCGCCATTCCCAGTCGAGCGAGATCGAATCGCGGGTGATGCCGGCCTCCGGGCCGACGAGCAGGCGGTCCTCGCCGAGCATCCGGTTGATCAGGGTCGACTTGCCGGCGTTGGGGCGGCCGACGATGGCGACCTTGAGCGGCTTGCCGCGCGGGTCGTCGTCGTCCTCGTCCTCGTCGGTCTCGGGCAGGGCTTCCTTCAGCGCCTCGTGCAGCTCGCCGATGCCCTCGCCGTGCTCGGCCGAGAACGGGATCGGGTCGCCCAGCCCGAGCCGGAACGACTCGTAGGCCCCGGCCATGCCCGCGCCGCCCTCGGCCTTGTTGGCGATGAGGATCACCTTGCAGCCGGCCCGGCGCACCAACTCGGCGAAGGGCTGGTCGGCGGGCAGGATGCCGGCCCGCGCGTCGATGACGAACAGCACCACGTCCGCCTCGAGGATCGCGGCCTCGGTCTGCATCCGCATCCGGCCGAGCAGGGTGGCCGAATCGGCCTCCTCGAGACCGGCGGTGTCGATGATGCGGAAGTTCAGCCCGCCGAAGGCGACGTCGCCCTCGCGGCGGTCGCGGGTGACGCCGGGGCGGTCGTCGACCAGCGCCAGCTTCTTGCCGACGAGGCGGTTGAACAGGGTCGACTTGCCGACATTCGGCCGTCCGACGATCGCGACGGTCGGCAGTTCCATGGGGTGGTCCGTTCTATGTTCGGTCGAGCCGCCGGGCTGGCCGGGCGGCGAAGGTCCGGAGAATGCCCAAAACCTCCGGTGCGAGCCAGTCGCGCCGGAGGTTTTGGACTGGCGTGTCGAGCGATCAGCGCGTGATCGGCGGCGGGGGCGCGGCGGGCTCGGGCTTCGCCTCGGTCACCGTCACGGGACCGCCGGCGACCAGGGCGACGTAGACCTCGATGCGCTGGCGCAGGTTCTGCGGCGTCTCGGGGTCCATGTTGAGCTGGTCGAACCAGCGCCCGGCCTCGTCGTACTGGCCGTTCTTCAGGGCGGTCAGCCCGAGCATCTCGCGGGCGGTGAAGCGGAACGGCGTGCCGGCGGCCAGGCTCTGCAGGCTGGCGAGCGCGGGCGCCGGATCGGGCAGGTCGAGGCGGATCAGCGCCGCGCGGAGCCGCGCGAGGT
>NZ_VRUV01000299.1:0-5693 GCF_008039455.1 Methylobacterium sp. WL116 | reverse complement strand
AGCGCACGCCGATCAGGCTGTCGCGGGCGGCCAACAATTCCGGGCCGCGCCGCATCAACGCCGGGGCCGCCCGCGACAGCCTGATCGGCGTGCGCTTCGTCAACGGCCGCGGGCAGGCGATCAAGTCCGGCGGCCGGGTGATGAAGAACGTCACCGGCCTCGACCTCGTGAAGCTGATGGCCGGCTCCTGGGGCACCCTCGGGCTGCTGACCGAGGTCACCTTCAAGGTGCTGCCGGTGCAGGAACGCGTCGCGACGCTGGTCTTCTCGGGGCTCGACGACGCCCGCGCCGTCGCCGCGCTCGCCGCCGCGCTGGGCTCGCCGTTCGAGCTCACCGGCGCGGCGCACCTCCCCGCGGGGATCGACGGCGAGGACCCCCGCACGCTGATGCGCCTCGAAGGCTTCTCCGACTCCCTCGACTACCGCATCGGCGAGCTGCGCAAGCTCCAGAAGCGCTTCGGCGCCGCCGAAATCCTGGATGGCGAGCCCGGCCGCCGCGGCCGCGATCACCGGCAGGGTGCGGCGACGGATCTGGAACACCGGGTTGATCGCGAAGAACATCATCGCGAGGCAGAACAGGCCCGGGATCAGCAGCAGCGCGTAGAGGGCGAACGGCCCGCGATAGGCCTCCGGCACCACGAGCGCCTCGAGCGCCGGCAGCACCGCCCAGAACCCGACGGCGCAGGGCAGCAGCAGCGCGAAGACCGTGGCGGCGTTGGCGGCGACCTGACGTTCGGCCGCCGCACGTCCGTGCAGCTCCTCGACGCGGACCGCGAGCTGGAACAGCAGCAGGTCGAGCGCCGTGCCGAGCATGGTCAGGCTGCGTGCGGTCACGTCGGCGGCGAGGGCGAAGTAGCCGGCCTCGGCGAATCCCGCCTGCGCCGCGATGGTGCCGCGGTTGAGGAACGGCAGGAGCTGGTAGACGGCGTTGGCCGCGATCAGCGGCAGTCCGTAGCGCAGGAACAGCGTCCAGGTCTCGCGCCGGCGATGATGCTCCACCGTCGTCACCGGGTCGCGCAGCGGGTGGCGCAGGATCAGCACCGCGAGGAGCTGGCTCAGCCCGGCGGCGGCCAGCACCCAGGCCGGCTGGCGCAGATACCAGGCGGCCGCCGCCATCATCGCGAAGGCCAGCACGTTCTTCACCGCGACGAGGCCGAAGTAGAGCTTGCCGTCGAAGCGGGCGCGGGCGAGCGCGGCGTGGTAGTCGAACACGCCGATGCCGAGCGCCGCCAGCATCGCGCCGGACAGGATCGCGGCGTGGCCGTCGGGACCGTCGCCGAGACTGAGGCCGCCGGCGATGGCCGCGGCGGACAACAGCAGCGCCGCGAGGATGGCGTAGGCCCGGTCGAGGCCGTGGCGGATCCACGGCTCGTCGAGGCGCACGCGCACGGAATAGAACCGCGTCGCCGACAGGCGCAGCCATTCGAACAGCACGGTGGTGATCACCAGGGTGCCGGCGGTGGCCAGTGCGAACCGTCCGAAGTCGGCCGGCCCGAGCAGCTTGGCGATGAGCAGGCCGAGGACGAAGTTCAGCCCGGCATTCAGGACGAAAGCGGCGATCACGGCCATGGACGAGCCTTCGGGGACGAACGAGCCTTCGGGGACGAACCGGCACGGGCGAGCGCGGCCTGCGGCCTCGATCTAGCGCCGCGCCGGTAAGATTCCCTGAATCCGGCACGACGAGGGCGCGCCGGAACGGTTTGGCGCCGAAGGCCGTTTCCGCGTCCGGTCCAAACCTTCCCCGGAGTCCCCGTCAGATGCGCATCCTCGTTCCCGCCGCCGCAATCCTCGCCCTCGCGGGCGTTCAGGCCGCCACCGCCCAGACCACCGTGATCGAGCGCGGCGCGCCGGACACCGTCGTCGTCGACCGGCCGGCGACCGAGAGCAAGACGGTCGAGACCCGCGAGAGCAGCGACGGCTGCTCCACGAAGACGGTCACGTCGACCAACGACGAGGGCGACCGCAAGACGGTGCGCAAGGAGCGCTGCGACTGATCTTTCGGCCTCAGCCGCTCCGGCGCTGCCGGGGCGGCACCTGCGCCGTGCCCGGCGCGTCGTCGACGAGCGGGCGCTCGTAGCGCCACGCCTCCATCCCATCCTCGTAATAATCCTCGCGCACGTCGAAGCGGGTGTAGCCGCGCCGCTCGTACAAGCGCAGGCCGGCGCCGTTGTCGGCGCGGACCTCGAGGCGCAGGCGGGTGCAGCCGTGGCGGCGGGCCTCGTCCTCCACCGCCTGCATCAGCCGCCCGCCGAGGCCGAGACCCGAACGGGACGACGACACCGCGATCGACGAGAGCCGCGCGTTGCGGCTGTTGCGGCGGCGCTCGAGCGTCGCCGCGCCGATGAGGACGTTGGTCCCGTCCTCCTCCTCCAGCAAGGCGACCAGCACGCTCATCGAGGGCGAGCGGATCGCGTGGCGGATCGCACGCCGCTCGGCGCGGTCGGTCGAGAAGGTCGCGTTCTCCAGGGCGACCAGGGCATCGAGATCGTCGAGGCGCGCGAGGCGGATCTTCAGCTCGCCGTCGGCTTGCGGGCTCACGCGGTCCCCCGGGGCCGAATCGTCCGCCGTCTCACCCCGACCATGATGACCGCCGCTCACCGCCCGCCGCACGCGCAGCACGACGCCCGGCTGCCGCGGACCGGCAGGGCGTCGCCACCGTCGACCGGCGTCAGATGCCCCCTCTTCGCGCGCTTGGGAAGCCCGGCCACGGCCGAGCGCTGCGTTTTGGCAACAGCTGCCCGCTCTGCACAGGGAATCCCACCGCATGGCGGCGATTTCTCCTTGTGATGGCGCGGCGGCGTCCGTATATCCGCCCTGCCCATTTTCGCACGTGCCTGTGGCCGCGTGTCGGTTGGTGGGCATCCGGCCAACTGCCGGACAGCCGCCAGGGGTCTTAAAGGATCGATGGTCGACAGGGTGGATCCCCTCCGGCCGGCATCCAGGTGGCGACACCGGACCCCGACAACAACCGGCAGCCGGAGGCGAAACCGGCGAACCCCGCTCTCCACGGGGGACGCAGCTTAAAGCAACGACGAACGGGCTTTTTTGGTCTCGTCGGCCCTCCAAAGGCCGGCACCGAAGAGGCTTGTTTCTCCTTGCCCGGCGTGCGGATGGGAAAACCCCGTCCAATCCACGGCAGCCTCCGGGTGCTTTTCGCGCCCGCACGGATCGTCGCGTCTCCACAGCGCGCGGGTCCGCGCGACGCATCGGCCCCAGACGCCGGCGGTCCGCCTGGACCGTCACATCTTCGACGGCGCGCTCCCCCGTGGGCGGCCTAGCGAACCTGTGGGTTGGAACCGACATGACCGATCGCATCCGCGACTTCCTGCGCGTCCGCCGCGACCTCGGCCGCGACGAGGGCCCCGTGATGGTGCTCGACCTCGACGTGGTCCGGGACAACTACACCGCGTTCGCCCGCGCGCTGCCCGGCACCCGCGTGTTCTACGCGGTGAAGGCCAACCCGGCCCCCGAGGTGCTGCGCCTCTTGGCCGACATGGGCTCGTGCTTCGACACCGCGTCGGTCGCCGAGATCGAGATGGCGCTCGCGTCCGGCGCCACCGCCGAGCGGATCTCCTTCGGCAACACCATCAAGAAGGAGCGCTGCATCGGCCGTGCGCTCCGTCTCGGCATCCGCCTGTTCGCGGTCGATTGCGAGGCCGAGGTCGAGAAGATCGTCCGCGCCGCCGCCGCCGCCGGGGTCGAGGCCCGGGCGGTGCAGGTGTTCTGCCGCATCCTGTGCGACGGAGCCGGCGCCGACTGGCCGCTGTCGCGCAAGTTCGGCTGCGAGCCGGTGATGGCGGTCGACGTGCTGGATCACGCCCATCGTCAGGGCCTCTCGGCCTACGGCGTCTCGTTCCACGTCGGCTCGCAGCAGGGCAACACCGAGGCCTGGGACGGAGCGCTCGCCTCCGCCTCGACCATCTTCCGCGAGTGCGCGCTCCGCGGCATCGGCCTGTCGATGGTCAACCTCGGCGGCGGCTTCCCCACGAAGTACCTCAAGCAGGTGCCGGGCGTGGAATCCTACGGCGACGCGATCTTCCGCGCGCTCACCAAGCACTTCGGCAACCGGCTGCCCGAGACGATCATCGAGCCGGGCCGCGGCATGGTCGGCAACGCCGGCCTGATCGAGGCCGAGGTCGTGCTGATCTCGAAGAAGTCGGCCGCGGAGGACGAGGTGCGCTGGGTCTACCTCGACATCGGCAAGTTCGGGGGGCTGGCCGAGACCATGGACGAGTCAATCCGCTATCCCGTCCGCACTGCGCATGACGGCGACCGGATGGCGCCGTGCGTGCTGGCCGGCCCGACCTGCGACTCGATGGACGTGCTCTACGAGCGCGATCACTACCCGCTGCCGGTCTCCCTCTCCATCGGCGACAAGGTGCTGATCGAGGGCACCGGCGCCTACACCACGACCTACGCCGCGGTCGCCTTCAACGGTTTCCCGCCGCTGCAACAGATCGTGATCTGACCCGATCCGCACCTTCGGCGGCCGCGGGTCGTTAGGGCATCTGAACCCAGACCGCGCATCCCGATCGGCCGGCTCTCATCCGGTCGCCGGCGGGGATGCGCGGATCCTCGAGCGTCACGCCATGACGGGGCGGTTACGGTCATGATCCAGATCCGGGCGGAGCATCATCTCGACGTCGCGGCGCGCGAGCGCCTGCTCGACGCCTGCTTCGGCGCGAACCGCCGCGCGAAGACTTCGGAGCGCCTGCGGGAAGGCCGCCTGCCCGCCCGCGGCCTCGCCTTCTCGGCGACCCGCCACGGGCGCCTGATCGGGACGCTGCGGCTCTGGACCGTCGAGGCCGGCGCCCGGCCGGCCCTGCTTCTCGGGCCGCTCGCCGTCGACCCGGCGCTGCAGCGCCAGGGCCTCGGCCGGGTCATGATGCATGCCGCCCTCGGCCGGGCCGAATCCCTCGGGCACGGCGCCGTGCTGCTTGTGGGCGATGCGCCCTACTACGACCGCTTCGGCTTCTCGGCGGCATCCGGCTGCATCACGGCCAGCACCTCCGCCATCTTGCGCGGATTCATCGCCAGCACCAGCGATACCAGGACGTCCTGGCCGAGACGGTCGTAGACCCGGGCGGCCTCCTTCGGCTTCATCGTCTCGTACATCGTCACGAGGTTCTTCAGGCCGGCCTTCTCGGCCTCAGCCTTGGCCTTGCCGGATGTGTCGACCTTGTCCTCGGCCTGCTTGAGGTCGCCGAGCCCGGTCTCGAGCTTGCGCTCGGCCTCGCCGAGCATCTTCTCGCGCAGCTCCAGCTCGTCGCTCTTCTGCTTGAGCGCGTCGCGCCGGGCGCCGAGCTTCTCCAGCAGGGCGCGCTCGCTCAGCGAGACTGGCTCGGGCATCGGCGGCTGAGCCTGGGGCGGCGGCTCGGGCTTCTTGGCATCCGCCTTCGTCTCGTCCTTGGGCGTCACCGATCCGGTGGTGGCGGGGTCGGCCAGCTCGTAGCCGGCGCGGGCCTTGGCGAGCACCTGGGCGAGGGCCGGCAATTCGGTGCCGACCTGCGGCGTCTCGACCGACATCGCGATGAGCTTCAGCACCAGCAGCCCGGCGGCGGCGAGCGTGACCGCATCGATCATCCTCAGGCGCAAAGGACGGATCGCGCGCATGCGCGCGCGCGCCAGGGCGGTCAGGGCCTTCGCGTTGTTGGCGCCCCGGACGACCTTGGCCGCGCGCGCGCCCTCGGCGGC
>NZ_VRUV01000298.1:0-5698 GCF_008039455.1 Methylobacterium sp. WL116 | reverse complement strand
GGCTCCGGCCGCCGGCACGCCGCCCGCGGCCGCGCCCGCCGACGAATAGGCGCCGCAGAACGAAGGCGCTGTCGACCACGAGAGCGTCTCCCGTGATCCCTGGATCACGGGAGACGCTCTGTTTCGTCGTGTGGTCGCATTTTCTTCACGTGCGTGGGGATTCGCTTCGCCCGAGAATGCTCCCCCGCGCCCCGGTCCCGCGTCAATCGGTCAGCGCGGCGTAGGTCAGCACCCGCAGCTCCTTTCGGATCGGCAGGGCCGAGGACGGGACGAGCTGCGTCAGCAGCACCACCGCGAGCTCCTCGGCCGGGTCGACCCAGAACGCGGTCGAGGCCATGCCGCCCCAGGCGACCTCGCCCGGCGTGCCGACGATCTGGGCCTTGGCCGGATCGAGCATCACCGAGAAGCCGAGCCCGAAGCCGATGCCGTGATAGGACGATTCCGCGAAGCGCGGCGTGCCGATCGCGGCGAGGTCGCCGGGCAGGTGGTTCATCGTCATCAGCTCGACCGTCTTGCGCCCGAGCAGGCGCGCGCCGTCGAGCTCGCCCTTGTTCAGGATGAACCGGCAGAAGCGCAGGTAGTCGGAGGCCGTCGAGACGAGGCCGCCCCCGCCGCCGGCGATCGCCGGAGGCTTGGCGAAATGGGTCTCGACCGCGTCGTCGTAGAGCGTCAGCGTGCGGGTGCGGTCGTAGACGTAGTTCGCGGCGAACCGCCCCATGTTCTCGGGTCTCACGAAGAAATCGGTATCGATCATGCCGAGCGGCGCGAGCACGGCGTCGCGCAGGTAATCCGCGAAGTCGCGCCCCGAGACGACGGCCACGAGGTGGCCGAGCACGTCCGTCGAGACGCTGTAGTTCCACGCCTCGCCGGGCTGCGACAGGAGCGGGAGCCGGGCCACGGTCGCCACCACCTCGGCGAGGCTCGCATCCGGGCGCAGGAAGTCGGCGCCCTGCTGGCGGTAGAGCGCATCGACCAGGGTCGATTCCATGAAGCCGTAGGTCAGGCCGCCGGTATGGGTGAGCAGGTCCCGGATGGTGATCGGGCGGCGGGCCGGCTCGGTCTCGAGCTTGGCGCGGTTGCCGCCGGTCGCGACCCGCATCTCGGAAAACTCCGGCAGGAAGCGCGCGACCGGGTCGTCGAGCTGGAACTGGCCCTCCTCGTAGAGCTGCATCACCGCGACCGAGGTCAGCGGCTTGGTCATCGAGTAGATCCGCGTCACCGTGTCGGTGGTGAACGGCGTCCTGCGGGCGAGGTCGGCGAGGCCGTGGGCGCGCTGGAACACCGTGTGCCCGCGCCGCGCCACGCTCACCGACAACCCGGCGAGCTTGCCCTCCGCGACGAGGCTGCGCATCCAGCCGTCGATCCGTTCCAGGCGTCCCGGGTCGATGCCGACGTCCTGCGGCCTTCCGTCGATCGCATCGCTCATGCCGTGCTCCTTGTTCCCGGCGCCCGATGTAGCGGTCCTGGGGCGGCGGGACAGCTCCCGAGGCTCACCAGCCCATCGTTCCGGGCCCGCCCTTGAACGGGCCGACGATGCCGGGGGTGATCCAGCCGCCGTAGAAGCCGCCCGGCTGCGGCTCCGCGCGGACGCCGCCGACGGTGCAGGCCTCCATCGGGCCGGCATAGAAGGCGACGTAGCCGGCGATGGCTCGGAAATCCGGCGTCGGATCGGGATAGGCCCAAGCGGCACCGGGAACAGCCGCGCCGGGAATCGCTGCGCCGCCCGCCGTCACGTCGAACAGCACCGCGCGGCCCTTCCATTCGCAGATCCCGGCCCGGTGCGCCGGCCCGAGCACGCCCTCGGCGACGTCGGCGGGCGGGAAGTAGTAGGTCGGCGGATGGCTGGTCTCGAGCACGCGGAACCCGGCCCGCGTCTCGGCGATGGTGCGGCCGCCGAGGACGACCTTCAGCGTCGCGGCGACCGGCTCCAGCCGGGGCGGGCGCGGATAGGCCCACACGCTCTCCTCGCCGGGCTTCGTCGGGGATGGGGTCGGATGCATCGCGTCGTCCTCGGTTCGTCTCGTCCGAAACATAGGGCGCCGCGAAGATGCGTTTGCCGAAAACGCGCGGCGTGCTAGCCCCGACCCGACAGCCCGGAGCGCCGCCGTTGGACACGCCCATCGCCCTCTTCCTGGATTTCGACGGCACCCTGGTCGAGATCGCGCCGCGGCCGGACCTCGTCCGGGTCGAGCCCGGGCTGGTGCCGATGCTCCAGGCGCTGCACGCCCGGCTCGACGGGGCGCTGGCGATCGTGACCGGGCGCCCGGTCTCGGTGATCGACGACTTCCTCGCACCCGCCGCCTTCGACGTCGCCGGGCTGCACGGGGTCGAGCGCCGGGTCGACGGCGTCCTCACCGGCGGCAGCCCGGACGACCATCCGGAGCTGCGTGCGCGGATGCCTCGGCTCCGGGCCCTGGTCGCCGACCTCGACGCGGTGCTGATCGAGGACAAGGGCGCCTCGGTCGCCGTGCACTGGCGCCTGGCGAACCCGGCCGATGCCGAGCGGGCGGAGGCCGCGGTCACGGCGATCGCCACCGAGCTGTCGGGCCGGTACCGGCTTCAGCTTGGGAAGGCGGTCGGCGAGATCGTGCCGGCCTCGGCCACCAAGGCGCACGCGATCCGCGCCTTCCTCGAGCACGCCCCCTATGCCGGCCGCCGCGCGGTGTTCCTCGGCGACGACCGCACCGACGAGATCGCGTTCGCCAGCGTCGCGGCGTATGGCGGCCTCGGCATCCGCATCGGGCCCGGCGAGACCGCGGCCGCGCGGCGCCTGGCCGACCCGAACGCGGTGCACGCCTTGCTTGGCAGCTGGGCGGCGGGCGGGATCATCGACCCGGACACCCTGCCGGCGGCCTGAGCCGCGCCGGCGGCTCCATCGGACAGACAGCGACGCGTCGGCCGGGACGGCCCGCGTCGATCGGGAAAGGGTACCGCATGTTCGCGTTTCCGGTCCTCGTCGGCGATATCGGCGGCACCAACGCCCGGTTCGCGGTGGTCGATTCCAAGGGCGCCGCGCCGCGCCCGCTCTCGCACGAGGAGACGGCGCGCCACCCCGACCCGTCGAGCGCCATCCGCGCGGCGCTGGCCAAGCAGGGCGATGGAGGCGGAAAGCCGCCGCGCTCGGCGATCCTGGCCATCGCCGGCCGGGTCGACGGCCCGAAGGTGCAGCTCACCAATGCCCACTGGGTGATCGAGGGCGCGAAGATCGGCGCCGATTTCGACCTCGACTCGTCGGTCGTCGTGAACGATTACGTCCCGGTCGCCGCCGGCGCCGCCGGCATCGCGCCGCACGACCTGACCCCGATCGGGCCGACCGGGCACGCGCCCGGGGGCGCCCGCGTCGTGCTCGGGCCCGGCACCGGCTTCGGCGCCGCGGCCCTGGTGCCGTATTCGGATCGCCTCGCGATCGTCTCAACCGAGGCGGGCCACACCGATATCGGCCCCGCCGACGCGTTCGAGGAGAAGGTCTGGCACGCGCTCGAGCGCGTCGAGGACCGGATCACCGTCGAGACCGTGCTCTCCGGCCCCGGCCTCGCCCGCCTGCACGCCGCGGTGCGCCACGTCAGGACCGGCGAGCCGCCGGAGAAGATCGAGCCTGCGGCGGTGACCCAGGCCGGGCTCGACGCCTCCGACCCGCATGCCGCCGAGGCGCTGGAGCTGTTCGGTCGCGTGCTCGGCCGCGTCTGCGGCGACCTCGCCCTGACGTTCCTGGCCACCGGCGGCGTCTATATCGGCGGCGGCATCGCTCCGCGGATCGTCAAGCTGCTGCAGCAGGGCGGCTTCCGCGATTCCTTCGAGCGGAAGGCGCCGTTCGCCGCGATGATGCGGGCGATCCCGACCAGCGTCATCACGGTCCACGACCCCGCCTTCACCGGGCTCGCGGCCCTGGCGAGCGAGGGCGAGACCTTCGTCTATCACGGGCAGGTTTGGCGCCGGGGGGCGTGATCTCAACGCCGCCCGGCCAGATCATGGCGCGCGGGACGAGCCGTCACGCCGCCGCGAGCGGCTTCGAAACGTCCTCCAGGGACCGCCCCTCGGCCGCCGTGCCGAAGAGGCCGCCGACGATCGAGGCAACCGCCATCAGCGCGGCGCCGACGAGGTAGCCGCCGAAGACCGCGTCGCGGGAGCCGGTCTCGACGAGCGAGCCGAACAGCAGCGGCCCAGACACGCCGCCGATGCCGGTGCCGATCGCGTAGAAGCCGGCGATGGCCAGCGCCCGGATCTCCAGCGGGAAGGTCTCGGCCACCGTGAGGTAGGCGGCGCTCGCGGCGGCGGAGGCGAAGAAGAACACCACCATCCAGACGCCGGTCTGCGCCCAGGCGCCGAACACCTCGATCTTGAACAGGTACCCCGCGCCTGCGAGCAGCAGCGCGGAGATGCCGTAGGTGAAGGCGATCATCGGGCGGCGGCCGACCGTGTCGAACAGGCGCCCTAACAGCACCGGCCCGAGGAAGGAGCCGAGGGCGAACGGCAGCAGGTACCAGCCGACGCTGCCGCCGGGCACGCCGTAGAAGCGCTCCAGCACCAGGGCGTAGGTGAAGAACAGCGCGTTGTAGAAGAACGCCTGCGCGATCATCAGCGACAGCCCGACGAACGTCTGCCGGCGCGAGGTGCCGAACATCGTCCCGAACACCTCCGAGAGCGGCGTGTGGCTGCGGGTGCGCAGCTTCATGCGCTTGCCCGCGTCGACCGGCGGCAGGGTGTGGCCCTCGTCGGTGAAGCGCTTCTCGATGCCGGTGACGACCCGGTCGGCTTCCGCCGTGTAGCCGTGCGTCGCGAGCCAGCGCGGGCTCTCGGGGATCCAGGTGCGCAGCAGCAGGATCACGAGGCCGATGGCGCCGCCGGTGAAGAACGCGACGCGCCAGCCCCAGGCCGGGTCGATCACCTCGGGCTTCAGCAGGACGATCGACAGGAAGGAGCCGAGCGCCGCGCCGATCCAGAACGAGCCGTTGATGACGAGATCGGTCCAACCGCGCACGCGGGCGGGGACGAGCTCCTGGATCGTCGAGTTGATCGCGGTGTACTCGCCGCCGATGCCGGCGCCGGTGAGGAAGCGGAAGATGCAGAAGGAATAGACGTTCCACGACAGGCCCGTCGCCGCGGTCGCCGCGAGGTAGAGGGCAAGCGTGATGAAGAACAGCTTCTTGCGGCCGATGCGGTCGGTGAGCCAGCCGAAGCCGAGCGCCCCCGTGACCGCGCCGACGAGGTAGGACGAGGCGGCCAGGCCGACGTCGAACTCGGTGAAGCTCATCGGCGCCTTGCGCAGCGCCCCGACCAGCGCCCCGGCGAGCGTCACCTCGAGCCCGTCGAGCACCCAGGTGATGCCGAGCGCCACGATGACGAGGACGTGGAACCGGCCCCAGGGCAGCCGGTCCAGTCGCGCCGAGATGTCGGTGTCGACGACCGTGCCCATGGGGGCGCTCTCGGGCGTCTTCTCGCCCGAGGCCGTCTCGACTTTGGTCGCCATGACTGTGTTTACCTTGACTCGAGACTGCTGTTCAGAACGGCGGAGACCAACAAAAGGTTCGGCCGAGCTTTCATCGTTGCGGGCTTTGATGGCGGCATCACCGTGGATGCTCCCCATGAAGCCTCGCCCCGACGTCCGCAAGACCGGTCGCCTCCCGCCCCGCCATTCCTTGGCCGCCCGTTCCGGAGCCCGCCGCCTCGGCCCCTGCCTGCGCGTGGCGATCCTGGGCAC
>NZ_VRUV01000297.1:0-5734 GCF_008039455.1 Methylobacterium sp. WL116 | reverse complement strand
GCCGTGGTCGCGCCCGGCGGCGACGGCGCGGGCGATCAGCCCGGCATCGACGAAGGGCCGGGCCGCGTCGTGGACGAGGACCACGTCCGGTGCGCCCGCCGCCGCGAGCGCTTCGAGCCCGGCTCGGACCGAGTCCTGGCGCGTCGCCCCGCCCTCGACCGGCGGCAGCAGCTTGTCTGCGATGGCGGGCGCGAGCTCGGTGCGGCAGGTGTCGTAGAACGCGGCCGCGTCGGCGGCGATCACCACCTGGATCCGGCCGATCACGGGGTCGCGGCCGAGGGCGTCGAGGGTGCGGGTGAGGACCGCCTGCCCGCCGACGCGACGGTACTGCTTGGGCATCCCGCCGCCGATGCGGATGCCGCGACCGGCCGCCACGACGACGACGGCGACGCTCGATCCGGGTTCGGACATGCCTGGGGGTTTCCGTCGTGCCGGGGCCGAGACCGCCTGCCATGCGGCCGGTTCGGGTCCTCAAAAATCTGCCTGTCGTTTATGCGGGGGATGAAGCGAAATCAAATCGCGCGGTTCCCCGCCCAACCCTCGCCCGGGGGCTTGCGCCGGGCTGGTTTTGTCTATTTGTTGTGCAGAATGATGGCTGATCATTATTTGAGCGTCCTGCGAGGGGAGCGCTCGGTCGATCCGGTGGTGCTGCTGGCGCCGCTATCGGGCGTCACTGACCTGCACATGCGCCGCATCGCGCAGGGTGCCGGCGCGAGCGCGGTGGTGTCGGAGATGGTGGCGGCGGCCGAGTTCGCGCGCGGTTCGGAGGAGGCGCGGCTCAGGGCGGAAGGGTCGGGCATCGCGCCGCACATCGTCCAGCTCGCCGGCTGCGCCCCCGAGCCGATGGCCGAGGCCGCCCGGATCGCCGCCGCGAACGGCGCCGACGTGATCGACGTCAACATGGGCTGCCCGGCCAAGATCGTCACCGGCATCGCCTCGGGCTCCGCGCTGATGCGCGACCTCGACCATGCGGCCCGCCTCCTCGGCGCCGTGCGCGAGGCGGTGTCGATCCCGGTGACGGTGAAGATGCGCCTCGGCTGGGACCACCACGGCCTGAACGCCGCGGAGCTCGCCCGCCGGGCCCAGGCGCTGGGGCTGAACGCGGTCACCGTCCACGGTCGCACCCGGCAGCAATTCTACAAGGGCAGCGCCGACTGGGACGCGATCCGGCCGGTCGTCGCGGCGGTGTCGATCCCCGTCATCGCCAACGGCGACGTGAAGGACCTTTCCAGCGCCCGGGCGTGCCTGGCGGCCTCGGGTGCTGCCGGCATCATGGTCGGCCGCGCGGCGGTCGGGCGCCCCTGGCTCGTCGGCGCCCTCGCCGCGGGGCTGGCCAGGCGCCCGGTGCCGACGCTGTCGCGGTCGGCCCGGGCGGGGCTGGCGGCGGCGCATTATGCCGGGCTGATCGCGCTCTACGGCGCAGCGATGGGCGTGCGTCATGCCCGCAAGCATCTGGCGGCCTATGCCGACGCGGCGGGCGGCCTCGATGCGGCCGAGCGCACGCGGCTCCTGACCACCACCGACCCGGAGGTGGCGGACCGGCTCCTGCGCGCCGCCTTCGAGGCCGCCCCGGCGATCGCGGAGGCCGCATGAGCGACGGGGAACCCAGGGACGAGGCGATGCCGATCGGTCTCGACCCCGCCGCCAAGGAGCCCGCGGCGAAACCCCGCGGCATGCCAAGCGCCGAGGCGGTGATCAACGCCCTGCCGTTGCCGGTGCTGACCATCGGCGCGGACGACCGCATCATGCACTGCAACCACGCGGCCGAAACGTTCTTCGACTATTCCGCCCGGCTGATGCAGCGGCGCCGGCTTCGCGACATCATCCCCTTCGCCTCGCCGATCATCGCGCTGGTGGCGGAGGTGCGCCGGCGCGGGTCCAGCGTCAGCGAGTACCGGGTCGAGCTGACGCAACCGCGCTCGGGCGCGGAGCGCAGCGTCGACGTGTTCGCCACCGCGCTTGGCGACGACGGCGAGGCGGTGGTGCTGATGCTCCAGGAGCGCACCATCGCCGACAAGATGAACCGCCAGCTGACGCATCGCGGCGCGGCGCGCTCGATGGTGGCGCTCGGCGCGATGCTCGCCCACGAGATCAAGAACCCGCTCGCCGGCATCCGCGGCGCGGCCCAGCTGCTCGAGCAGTCGGGGCCGGAAGAGGACCGGGTGCTGACCAGCCTGATCTGCGAGGAGACCGACCGGATCGTGCGGATCGTCGAGCGGATGGAGCTGTTCGGCGACGAGCGCCCGGTCGAGCGCGGCCCGGTCAACGTGCACGGCGTGCTCGATCAGGTGAAGCGCTCGGCGCAATCCGGGTTCGGGCGCCACATCCGCTTCGTCGAGACCTACGATCCGTCGCTGCCGCCGGTGCTCGGCAATCGCGATCAGCTCGTGCAGGTGATCCTGAACCTGGTGAAGAACGCGGCGGAAGCGATCGGCGCCGACGCGGTCGACGGCGAGATCACCCTGTCGACCGCCTTCCGCACCGGCCTGCGGCTTCAGGTCCCGGGCTCGCGCGAGCGCGTGAGCCTGCCGATCGAGGTGGCGGTGCGCGACAACGGCCCGGGCATCTCGGCCGAGCTGCTGCCGGATCTGTTCGACCCGTTCGTGACGACGAAGGCGCAAGGCTCCGGCCTCGGTCTTGCATTGGTCGCGAAGATCGTCGGCGATCATGGGGGCATCGTCGAGTGCGATCCCGCGCCCCGCCGCACCGCCTTCCGAATCCTCCTGCCCATGTCGAGCGCCCGCGACGGGCGCGAAGCGGTCGCGGAGCCCGAGTAAGAGTCATGCCCAACGGCCACATCATCGTCGCGGACGACGACGCCGCCATCCGCACCGTCCTCAACCAGGCGCTGTCGCGGGCCGGCTACGAGGTCCGCTCCACCGGCAACTGCGCGACCCTGTGGCGCTGGGTGGCGCAAGGGGAGGGCGACCTCGTCATCACCGACGTGGTGATGCCCGACGAGAACGTGTTCGACCTGCTGCCGCGCATCAAGCGGGTGCGGCCGGAGCTGCCGGTCATCGTCATGAGCGCGCAGAACACCTTCATGACCGCGATCCGCGCCTCCGAGCGCGGCGCCTACGAGTACCTGCCCAAGCCCTTCGATCTGAAGGAGCTGATCGCCATCGTCGGCCGGGCGCTGTCGCGCCCGCGCGGCACGGCCGCCGCCGCCGCGCCGCCCGACAACGAGGACATCCCGCTGGTCGGGCGCTCGCCGGCGATGCAGGAGATCTACCGGGCGCTCGCCCGGCTGATGCCGACCGACCTAACCGTGATGATCACCGGCGAGTCCGGCACCGGCAAGGAGCTGGTGGCCCGCGCGCTCCACGATTACGGCCGCCGGCGCACCGGCCCGTTCGTGCCCGTCAACATGGCCGCGATCCCGCGCGACCTGATCGAATCGGAGCTGTTCGGCCACGAGAAGGGCGCCTTCACCGGGGCGCTGCAGCGCTCGGCCGGCCGCTTTGAGCAGGCGGAGGGCGGTACGCTGTTCCTCGACGAGATCGGCGACATGCCGATGGAGGCGCAGACCCGGCTGCTGCGCGTGCTGCAGCAGGGCGAGTACACCACCGTCGGCGGCCGGGTGCCGATCAAGACCAACGTCCGCATCATCGCGGCGACCAACAAGGACCTGCGGATCTCGATCCAGCAGGGCATCTTCCGCGAGGACCTGTTCTTCCGCCTGAACGTCGTGCCGCTGCGGCTGCCGGCCCTGCGCGAGCGGTCCGAGGACGTGCCCGACCTCGTCCGCCACTTCTTCATCCAGGTCGAGCGCGAGGGCCTCACGCGGAAGATGCTCGACGGCGAGGCTATGGAGCGCCTGAAGCGCTACCGCTGGCCCGGCAACGTCCGCGAGCTGGAAAACCTCGTCCGGCGGCTCGCCGCCCTCTACCCGCAGGAGACCATCACCGGCCCGGTGATCGAGGCGGAGCTCGACACGCTGCCGCTCAGCCCCCCGGCCTCGGCCGGGAACGGCACCGCGCGCAAGGCCGGCGCCGACAACGAGACCCTGTCCGGCGCGGTCGAGCGCCACCTCTCGGACTACTTCTCCGGATACCGCGACACGCTGCCCCCGCCCGGCCTGTATCACCGGATCCTGCGCGAGATCGAAGGCCCGCTGATCGGCGCGGCGCTCGCCGCCACCCGCGGCAACCAGATCCGCGCGGCGGAGCTTCTGGGCGTCAACCGCAACACCCTGCGCAAGAAGGTGCGCGACCTCGACCTGCAGGTGTTCCGAACGGCGCGCTAGGCGGACGGGTAGCGGCGCGCGCCGCGTCAGACGTACATCGCGATGGCCGATTGCAGCATCTCGTTGACGGTGCTGATCACCTTCGTGTTGGAGGAATAGGCCTGCTGCGTCTCGATCATCTTGGAGAACTGGTCCGAGATGCTCGCATTCGACTGCTCGACCGAGCCGCCGGTCACGGTCGCGCCGTTCAGGCCGAAGCTCGGCGCCCCGGTGCTCGCGGTCGCGACGAAGGCGCCGCCGTCGAGCGAGGCGAGCGTGTCCCGCGCGCCGAACTGGGCCAGGGCCAGGGTGCCGAGCGCCTGGGTGCTGCCGTCCGACAGGGTGCCGGTGAGGGCGCCGGCGGGCGAGACCGACAGGCTGGAGAGCGCGCTCGTGGCGGTGGCCGGCACCTGGACCGGCGCGCCCGTCGAGGCCCCGGCGAACAGGTAGTACCCGGCCCCGTTGACGAGGTACCCGCTGGCATCCGGCGCGAAGTCGCCGCGCCGGGTGTAGGCCAGCGTCGAGCCGAAGCTCGGCGCCGACGCGGTCCCGAGATTCTGCCGGACCACGAAGTAGCCGTCGCCGCCGATCGCGAGGTTCGTCGCGATGCCGGTCGACGCCACCGTGCCCTGGAGCCCCAGGTTCGACCGCGTGCTGATCGCGACGCCGCCGGCGGGCTGCGTCCCGGCCTCGGTCTGCGCCAGCATGTCGGCGAAGCTCGTATCCGTGCTCTTGAAGCCGGCCGTGGTGCTGTTGGCGATGTTCCCCGAGATGTTGTTCAGCGCGAAGGATTGGGCCGAGGTCCCGGTGATGGCGTTCGAGAGCGCATCCATCAGGCTCATCGCGGATCTCCATCAAGAACGGCCCGGTGCAACCGGGCCCGACCAGAACGTCGGCCGACCATTCCCCGGCCACCCTGATTTGAGGATTTCATCGTTAATACGCGGTGTGTAACGATTTATGTCTTGAGCTGGCATGAGCTCGCCCTGGAAGCAAAGCTCGACATCTTGGAAACATTTGGAAACGACTGAACTAGCGGCGCTCGGACACGGCACCGGCATGACCTGGGACTACGTGCGGCGCCTGCGCGGCCTCGTGAAGGGCAAGCTCGTGCTCCAGGGCATCGTCACGAGGGAGGACGCGAAGAGCGCGCTCGACCACGGCGTCGATGCGCTGATCGTGTCGAACCACGGCGGCCGGGCCGAGGCGAGCCTGCAATCCACGATCGGCGTGCCGCCGGAGATCGTGACGGCGGTGAACGGCCGGGTGCCCGTGCTGATCGACGGCGGCTTCCGCCGCGGCACCGACGTCCTCAAGGCCCTGGCGCTCGGCGCCACCGCCGTGTGCATCGGCCGCCCCTCCGTCTGGGGGCTGGCCGCCTTCGGCGAGCCCGGGGTCGCCGCCGTGCTCGCCATCATGCAGCGTGAGTTCGAGACGATCATGCGCCAGATCGGCGCCACCACGACCGCCGGGATCGGCGCCGCGGCGTCGACCGGGCCTGACACGCGC
>NZ_VRUV01000296.1:0-5739 GCF_008039455.1 Methylobacterium sp. WL116 | reverse complement strand
CGCGGCGTCAGGGCGACGCGCAGCCGCTCCGACAGGCCCGCCGCGAGGAGGGCCGCCACGAGGGCGGCTTGCGCGAGCAGGATCGCTCCGGTGCTCCAGCTGGTCAGCACCAGCAGCGGCCAGGGCAGGATCAGGCCGGCGACGAGGGCCGCGACGTGCGCGACCGAGCGGTACTGCCCGGCCCGGGCCGCCACCATCACCACGATCTCGCCGGCGGTGCCGGCCTCCGCGCGGCCGACGGCTCGCTCGATCCTTGCGCAGGCATCCGGCGTGAGCAGGGGGCTACCAATCACCCGAGGCTCCTCCGCCGCCGGACGAGCCGCCGCCGCCCGAGAACCCGCCCCCATCGGAGAAGCCGCCGCCGAACCCGCCCGAGGTGCCGCCGCTCCAACCGCCGGTCCCCGGCCCGGGAAGAAAGACGATGCCGCCGCCGCGCCCGCGGCCGCCGCGGTTCATCCGCCACGCCACGAACAGGGCGAGGAGGAACAGGCCGATGAAGATCGCGACCTGCGCCGGATCGACCTCGTCGGACCGGACCTTCGGCTTTCGCTGCCAGACCTCGGCGTCGCCCGAGAGGATCGAGAGCATGCCGTCGATGCCGGCGGTGATCCCGCCGGCGAAGTCGCCGTCCTTGAAGCGCGGCGTGATCGCGCTCGCGATGATGACGCGGGACAGGGCGTCGGTGAGGGCGCCTTCGAGGCCGTAGCCGACCTCGATGCGGACCTTGCGCTCGGTCGGCGCCACGATCAGCAGGGCGCCGTTGTTGGTCTTCGCCTGACCGATCTTCCACTCCCGGAACAGGCGGTTGGCGTAATCCTCGATCGTGGTGCCCTGAAGGTTCGGCACCGTCGCGACGACGACCTGATCGGAGGTCTTGTCCTCGTAGGCCTTGAGCTTGGCCTCCAGGGTCCCGCGCTGCTCGGGGGTGAGGATCCCGGCGGCGTCGACGACGCGCCCGGTGAGCTTCGGGAAGGTCAGCTCCGCGGCCGCCGCAACCGTCCACAGCCCGGCGCAGGCCACGAGGGCGAGGACGAGGGGGAAGGCCCTGAGCGCTCCGCGCCGCATGCGCGAGAAATCCCTAGAACTTCACGTTCGGCGCCCGCTCGGAATTGGGCGTTGCCGTGAAAGTCTCCATCGGCTTCGATTCCGGGTAGAACCACGCCGCGATCCAGCGGCCGGGAATGGTGCGGATCTCGGTGTTGTAGGCCTGGACCGTGCCGATGTAGTCGCGCCGCGCCACCGCGATCCGGTTCTCGGTGCCCTCGAGCTGCGACTGCAGCGCCAGGAAGTTCTGGTTCGACTTCAGGTCTGGGTAGGCTTCGACCGTGGCCAGCAGGCGCCCGAGCGCACCGCTGAGCTGGTTCTGCGCGTCCTGGAACTCCTTGAACTTGGCCGGGTCGGTGATCGTCGAGGCGTCGACCTTGACGCTGGTGGCGTTGGCGCGGGCCTCGGTCACCTTGGTCAGGGTGTCCTGCTCCTGCTTGGCGTAGCCCTTCACCGTCTCGACGAGGTTCGGGATCAGGTCGGCCCGGCGCTGGTACTGGTTCTGCACCTCGCTCCAGGAGGATTTCGCCTGCTCCTCCAGGGTGGGCACGCGGTTGATCGCGCCGCAACCGGAGAGGCAGGACGCGAACAGCATCGCGATCAGCGCACCGGCGATGCGGGCGATGATCGGGCTTGTCCGCGGCGTTGCGAAGTCCGCACTCGACGACATGTCCACCACTCCTGCCTGCCTCGTCCGGCCCAGCTTGGCCGTAATCACGCCGACGTGAGATAGGGTGCCGCACCCGCCGGGAGAAGGGCCGCGCCGCGCGTTCGCGATGCGTCGCGCGTTCGTCCGGGCGGAGCCGGTCGAGGTTGACAAGCCCATCGCCGCGGTGCGCTGTGCGCCCCATGGATGACACGCCTCAAGCTGCGGCGGACAAGCCGCGCGTTGCCATCACCTATTGTACCGAGTGCAACTGGCTCCTGCGGGCCGCCTGGATGGCGCAGGAACTGCTCTCGACATTCCGCGACGACCTCGGCGAGGTTGCGCTGATCCCGGCGAGCGGCGGCGCCTTCTCGATCACCGTCGGCCCCGACACGGTCTGGGAGCGGACCCGCGACGGCGGCTTCCCCGACGTGAAGGCCCTAAAGCATCGCGTGCGCGACCGGCTCGATCCGGCGCGCGATCTCGGCCATATCGACCGGCCGAGCTTCGATCGGCCGAAGTCCGACCCGTGATGGCTCGATGCTGCAGGACTACGCCCCCGATGACACCGCCGCGCCCGCCCGCGATCCGGATGCTGCGGTGAGCCCGAGCGAGCTGCCCGCCACCCGCGGCCGCCGCGGCCCGCATCCGAGCTGGCTCCGCCGTCGCATCGAGCGGCTCGAGCGGAACGGCGCCTCGACGCAGGTCTACCTCGTCGCGCTGGTGATCGCGCTGATCGGGCCGGGCCTGATCTTCACCGCGATCCTGCTCGCCCGCTACGCTTCCGTCGAGCGTGCGCGCTTCGAGCAGGATGCCCGCGAGAACGTGCGCGGCATCGCCCTGTCGATCGATCGCGACACCGCCGGCCTGGTCTCGGTGCTGCAGACGCTCGCCACCTCGCCGCGCCTGAAGGACGGCGAGTTCGAGGCCTTCGACGCGCAGGCCCGTCTCGTCCGCGAGGCGATCGACCTCGACATCATGCTGCGCCGTCCCGACGGGCAGCAGATCGTCAACACCGGGATCAAGCGCGGCGGCATGCTGCCGATCACCGTGCTGCCGTTCGACAAGGAGATCGCCTCGGGCACGCAGCGGGCGATGGTGACCGGCTACCTTCCCGGGCCGATGCCGAGCGATGCCACCTACGGTGTCGCCGTGCCGGTGATGGTCGGCCCGAACGTCGCCTACATCCTCAGTTTCAGCGCGCCCGTGAGCCGCCTGCAGGCGATCCTCGCCCGCGAGGTCGTCGAGGGCTGGACCACCGGCATCTCCGACCGGCAGGCGCTGGTTCTCGCCCGCCTGCCCGACCCGGGCGCGATCGTCGGACGCCCGCGCCTCGCCAGCCTGCGGCAGATACAGACGGAGACGCCCGGCGTCTGGCAGGGCAAGGACCGGCAGCACCGCCCGGTCGTCGTGGTGGAGGCGCGCTCGCGCCTCACCGGGTGGACGGTCGGCACCAGCATCCCGCAGACCCTCGTCGACGCGCGGCTGCGCCGCTGGGTCTGGGCCTTCGGCGGGTTCGGCCTTCTCGTCCTGGCGACGTCGTCGGCGCTCGCCGTCGTGCTGTGGTCGCGGGTGTCGCGTCCGCTACGCCAGCTCGCGGCCTCCGGCCCGGCCCTGTCGCGCGGCGAGGCGATCCCGCGCATCGCCTCGCCGGTGCACGAGATCCGCCGCCTCGGCGACGTGCTCACCGACGCCTCGCTCCGGTTGAAGACCCGCGAGGGCGAGCGCGACCGCGCACTGGCCGACACCCGCCGCGGGCTCTCGGCGCTGCGGGAGAGCGAGGCGCGCTTCCGCCACATGGCCGATTCCGCGCCGGCGCTGATCTGGATGACGGACGAGGCCGCGACGGTCAGCTTCGTCAACATGCATTTCGAGCACATCTTCGGAATGCCGGCGACGGCGCTGGCCAACGAGGGCTGGCACAAGATCGTCCATCCCGACGACCTCGCCGGCTTCTCGGCCACCTTCACCGACGCCTTCGACGCGCGGAAGCCCTTCCGCACCGAGGTCCGGGTGATCGATCGCGATGGGGCGGTGCGCTGGCTCCGCTGCGAGGGCGTGCCGCGCCTCGACGACGGCGGCACCTTCCTCGGCTACACCGGCTGCAACGTCGACATCACCGATGCGAAGTCCGCCGAGGAGCACCTGCTCCTCCTGATCCACGAGCTGAACCACCGGGTGAAGAACACGCTGGCCACCGTCCAGTCGATCGCCAACCAGTCCCTGCGCAGCCTCGACGGGGCCGAGGCCGATGCGGCCCGCGGCGCCTTCGAGGCGCGGCTCCTGGCGCTCGCCCGCGTCCACGACGTGCTCACCCGCGAGAGCTGGGAGGGGGCCGAGATCGCCACGGTCGTCGCCGACGCGATCCGCCCGCTCGATTCCCCGGAGGTCTCGCGCTTCCGTGTCTCCGGGCCGCCGTTGCGGCTGCCGCCGCGGATCGCGTTGTCGATCGCCATGGCGCTGCACGAGCTCGGCACCAACGCGGTCAAGTACGGTGCGCTCTCGCGCGAAGGCGGCCGCATCGACATCGCCTGGACGCTCCGGCGCGACGACGAGGTCAGCCTCACCCTCCGATGGGTCGAGAGCGGCGGCCCGCCGGTGGCGAAGCCGACGCGCACCGGGTTCGGCTCGCGGCTGATCGAGCGCAGCCTCGCCCGCGAGCTCGCCGGCGAGGTCAATCTCGCCTTCGATCCCGCAGGCGTCGTCTGCACGATCGTGGCGCCGGTTCCGCCGCCCGGCCTGCTCGAGCGCAAGGGCGGCACCGACGTGCCCCGGATCGCGCCGCTGCCGCGATTCGGCTGATGGGGCGGGCGTTTCGGGATGGCCCGACGCAGACTCCACTGAGGTGCCTGCCGGCGTTCCGCGGATAGCGCGCACCGGAAGTCAAATGGGTAGGCGTCCCCCTATCCCAACCAACGCCCTCATCCTGAGGTGCTGCCTCGGCAGCCTCGAAGGAGCCCTCCTGCGATCGCGCGCCCGGCCGGCGGGCTCCTTCGAGGCTACCGGTTCTCGGAAGCGCTTGGGATCGAGATGAGGGGTTGGATCGGCGCGCAGGGACATCGCGTGAGACGCAAAATCGCCGCGACCCGAGGGTCGCGGCGGTGGAAATTTGGCCCGATCGTGATGGGTCCGAAACAGCTCAGAACCGGTAGGTGAAGTTTCCCTTGACGGCGTGGTCCTCGGCGCGGGACCCGACCTGCCCGGTGTAGGCGATGCCCAGGGTGGCGGCGGCCGAGACCCGCAGGTCGAGGCCGGCTTCCGCCACGAGGGCGTCGCGGTCGATCGGGATGCCCGCGGTGAGGAAGGCCGGGCCGGTGGCGCCGAAGGCCAGCAGCGCCGTCGGCACCACGTCGCCGAAGGCCCGGCGGTAGCCGAGCAGGCCGTGGGCCGAGACCGGCGCGCCGAGGCCGAGATCGAAGCTCGTCTGCGCCCGTACGCCGGCGGTGGCCGCCCCGAGGTCGTAGTCGCGGGCGAACCCGGTCAGCGCGGCGATCCCGCCGGTCTCGGTGAAGCGGTCGCGGCCGATCGCGACGACGGCGCCCCCGACGAAGGGCTCGATGTAGGAGAGCGCCGCCGGGACCGGGGCGGCGTCCTCGCCGACGGGCGGCGCGGCGCCGCCCAGGAAGAGCTTGTAGCCGATCTCGCCGAAGCCCTGGATCGTCGAGCCGCCGGTGCGGGCGCTCGGCGTGTCGGCGAAGCCGGCGAACGCCACCGTCCGGGTCAGGCGCGCCGCGTTGTCGGCGTAGACCGCGCCCAGCCGCAGCGAGACCGGCCCGCGCTCGTAGCCGCCGTAGAGGCCGCCGAAGCCGCTCTCGATCGAGCCCGATTGCAGGCGCCCGGCCGTGTCGAGGCTGGTCGCGGTGTAGCCGCCGGCCACGCCGAGGCGGAAGCCGCTCTCGACGCGGACATCGGCGCCGAGCACGAAGCCCGAGGTCTGGCGCGACAGGCTCGCCGCGTTGCCGTCGCTGCGGGCCTGCCCGAAGCTGCCGAAGCCCTGTCCCCAGAGCCCGAACACCCGCGGGTCGAGGGTGCGGACGGCCACCGGCACC